>JBBTSL010000083.1:0-3917 GCA_038064745.1 Patescibacteria group bacterium
CACGGTGATTAGTCTGACCTGTTTGGATCCTAGGTCCGGATCTTCGTAAGTCATCACCGTGATGATCTCATATTCGCCGGAAGAAAGCGGGGAGGAGATATCGGCTGTGTATGTTCCGTCGCCATCCGGGTCGGTATATTCAAATTGTTGCAGAACGAATTTCTCCTCGGTAGGGATGGGCTGATCCAGCTCATAAGCAAATACCGGCTCGGCGAAGAGGGCGGAGATCATTTGTCGGAAGTCCAATTCCGCCCTGATCTGCGGCGTCCTCGACCGGAAAATCAGGTAACCAATTACGGATTTCACCGGAAATTCAGGGCGGATGGTCAGGTGTAGCGGCTTGCCGGAAATAGTGGTGATCTTCTGCTCCGGCTGGCCCTTCTTGGTAAGGGAAAGGGCAATTTTGAAATCAACCAATCGGTCGGCAACGCTTGCGAAAATTATATTTTTTGGAATCCCCGCATTATCATTTTGGGTTGCCTCGGCGAGGCCGGGCAGGTGTAATTCGGTAGTTTTTAGTTTGGATAAATCGCCTAATTTTTTTACTCCGACATGGCTAAATAAATTGCCGACCGCCGGAAAATTTCTTTGGAGCGCTAGGAATTCTTTGGGCAGAGGGGCGAAGACGAAAGCGTTGATCTGTTTGTAATCTAAATAATTCCATCCTCCAGCCATCGAGGGTGGAGTCTCGCGCGCTACAAAACTTTCGATTGGAAAGTTTGGCAGAGGTTGCCGATTTCCAAATAAATTTGGAAGTAAATGATTTAGGTCGTCAACAAATTTAGCGATTGGGATGTTTGGTAGAGAAATTCCGGGTGAGATGATTGGCAGAGCATTGATCAGCGAACCTAATTTTTTTATAATTGTATCGATGATGCTTGGGGTCGCTTCCTTTTTGGATCCCTCTCCTACAAGGGGAGGGACAGTGGGTGGGGTTTTCGCGGCGGGCGTTGCTTTCGGAGTAGAGGTTAGGGGCGCAACTTCTGCAACCCCCCTACCCCCCCCTTGGTAAGAGGGGGATACAAGTGGCGTCGACGTTGGTGATGGGGGAGTGTAAACATATCCGGGCGGGAAAGCCGTCCCCGACGAGCCTCCGGTGTCGCCACCACTCGGACGACTTGCCGCCGGTCGCCAATCAGTTTTCACACTGCAATTTGTACAGTCAAAATTCAGGGTACCGACATTCGTTCCAGTCGCTGTGCCGGTAAAAGTTCCGACCGAGTTAATTGTAACTCCGGCGAAATTTATCCAACCCAGTTTTTCGCCCCAGGCATTGCCTGATAATACGCCAGCCGAGGTATTTAGCACGCCACCGTTTGCGGGATTCATATTTATCCAGCCGTACTGTTCGTTCCAGATATAGCCCGTGAGCGTGTTATCCGTGATGTGAAGGTTGCCGCTCGTCGGAGCAAAATTTACCCAGCCGGCTTTGGAACTCCAGGCGTATTTATCGGGGCTTGTGATAGTACCATCAGTGGTGGAGGCGACGGCGGGTTTAACAAAAAAAATGCCGCTAAAAAATAATATTACCAAAAAAAATAAGCCATCCCTTTTCATAAATTTAGGTTCGATTGTGCCGCATATTATCGAGCGCCCAGGAATATTCGATAATCAGGACCGGGATCCACTGCGGCTCATCATGGTAAATGAACATGACTGTCCCGAATATCAGCGCGAAAGTATTTATAATGAAAAAAATAATATCAAAATATTCCTCATGACGAGAAGTTTCTTCGTTATTGGTAATATAGAGGAAGGCCCTACCAAGTTTGCTGTTGCTGAATTTGAATTCCATATAATTCCGTTTAAATCCCAAATCTCAAATCCCAATGTCCAATCAAATCGCAAATGCCAAATTTGGTCATTGGGCATTGGTATTTTGGATTTCATTATTATACCCCAATAATCAAAAAAAGGCCAGTTTGACACCAAATGATTGACAAAATCAGACATTTTAGGTATTATGCAGGCGCGCCGCGGTGTGTAGTCGCTACTAGCTCCTAATCAACTATTGACGTGTGATGTTGTCAGTAGGCGAGGGTGTGTGGCATCACCGCGTCGCACTACCCTTGACAATTATAACTTTTTCTGGTATACTATTTCCATAATTTACCTGAGAAACCTAGTCGACCTTCTTACTAAATCTATCTATTCACCTTATATCATACATATGAAAGGTACAATCAAAACCATTATTGCTGACAAGCACTTCGGGTTCATTACCCCGGAAGATGCCAGCAAGGATGTCTTCTTTCATGAGTCCGGACTTGTCGGTGTTCAATTCGCTGAATTGACTGCCGGTATGCTGGTTAGCTTCGATGTGGAGCAGTCTGAGAAGGGACCTCGCGCCGTGAACGTCACTCGCGCCGAAGCCGCCTAATCGATTCATCAAAACAAAACACCCCCGATTCTGTCGGGGGTTTTTGTTATACAAAAAAGCTTTCGAAAAATGTTAAATAACTAGCGTGAGGTTTGAAGTTGTTTGACCTGATTTTCTAAATATTCCACTCGTCGACGCAACTCCAGAACATCCTTAGCAGTCGCATCTGCGTCTTCAATGGTGCGTTTTTCGAGAGTGTCTAGTCGTTTTTTTATCTCATCAAGTTCATTCCGAATCATGCGTAATTCACCTGTAACCTCAGTCCGAAATTCATTAACATCATTCCTAAATTCATCAAATTCATTCCGGAATTCATCAACTTCAGTTCGAAGTTCGCTGAACTCCTGTTTGGTAACCATGTTTTCCTGCAAAAATTCCAGAACTTCATTTAGGTTTGTTTCTTTTTTCATAAAATATTGAATACTTTTATCACCTGATTCATTATCCCATTGCATTGTGGTGTTGTCAATAAAATGTAATTTTTTACGAGCCAGCCCCCACACCCGCCGCTTTTCCAGTCGCCCAGGAAGCTTGCAGATTAAATCCGCCGGTGAAGCCGTCAATGTTCAGAATTTCTCCGGCGAAGAATAAGTCGGGAGTTAATTTGGATTCCATCGTTCGAGGATCTACTTCAGTCAATTCGACACCACCGGCGGTCACAAATTCATCACCGGAGCCTCGGCCGTTTATTGTCAGTGGAAGTTGTTTTAGTAATTTTAGGACTGCGCCCACCATTTGTTTGCCGGTTTCGGCGTTCTTTTTTTCAGGTGGTACTTCGGCCAGCATACAGATAACTTCGGCCACGGAAAGCGGGACAAAGTTTCGAACAGTATTTTTCAAGGTTTTTTTCGGCGACAAGTTCATGGCCTGTTTTAACTCAAACAAAAGGGTTTCGTTTGAAATATCAGGTAGGAGATCAATTGTAATAGACATAGGTTTCTTTAGACCATAATCCTCAAATGCGATGAGCGAGGAAAGCGCGAAGACGGCGGGCCCGCTGATGCCGGTGTGAGTGAATAAAAATGGGCCGCTTGATTCCCTCCTCGGGGAGGGTAGGGAGGGGTTGGTCAACATTGTCGAACCCACCCCTACCCCGCCCAAGCGGGGACTGGCCGTGATAGTCGCGTTTGCAAATGAAACCCCGGCCAATTCTTTGGCCCATTTTTCCTGAATTATAAAAGAGTTCAAGCTCGGTGCAAGTTTGGTGATGTGATGGCCAAGACTTTCAGCCAAGCTATAACCGTCTCCGGTTGATCCGGTCTGTCGGTAGGCTTGTCCGCCGAGGGTTAGGATAACTCGGTCGACATTAATCGGTTCCTGATTTTTTAATTCAACAACAAATCCGTCCGATATTTTTTTGACGCCGGTGACGCTGTGATTAAGTAAGATTTCAGTTTTTGTATCTGAAAAAATTTTAGTAAAGGTATTTACTATATCGTGTCCGTTATTTGAAATTGGAAATACTCGTAGATCATCCTCGCATTTCATCGGCACGCCCTCTGCCTCGAACCAAGCGCGAACCGCGGGGGGAGGGAAG
>JBBTSL010000084.1:0-1334 GCA_038064745.1 Patescibacteria group bacterium
GAATGGGGAGAAAAACGATTTGCTCGAGGGATAACTAATGTTATGACTCGAAGTTATAAAGCATACAAAAATCATTATCCAAATTTGAATGATTTTGAACTATTGAAAATGACATTAGCTGATCGCCCAGGAGAGCCAGCTAAAAAATTACTTGGAGATTTGCAAGATTTTAATTTTTACGAAGAAATGGGAGGCAATCTTCTCGAAATAATATATCTACTGGTTCGTCTTGAATATGTCGAATATATGAATGGCACTCTTGATGCCGAAAATATTAAAACAAATACAACTTTTAAAAACACTATTTCCGATGTGTTGCGAACAGAACTTTCTTAATTAAGCATCAAGTTGAGACTATTTGATTTTTTTAACAGAAATCAGTACATTAGTGTCGATCGTTTGGCCATCCTGAGACGAAGGTCGAAGGATTAGTAGCCTCCCACTATAATGTGGACCGACCTAACCCTTCGTCGAACTCAGGGTGGCGAGTTTCTCCCGAGTAAATATATGGATATAAATTTGGACCACATTGCCAAACTAGCAAAACTTCGTTTGACCGACTCCGAAAAGGAGACCCTGGGCCGACAGTTGCCCTCAATTGTCGACTATATCGCCAAACTTCAGGAGGTCGATACTTCCGGTATCGATCCCAAGGCTTATCTTACAGACGCGACGAACGTCTTCCGTTCTGACGTGCCTTCAACAGTGCAGGCCGAGCGTGATGCCGCAGTAGCTGCTTTCCCGAAAAGTGCCGGTGATGCTCTTGAGGTTCCTGGAATTTTCAATTAATTGGTATGTCCGAACTTTTAACAGTTAAAGCAATCCGCGACGCCATTGCCGAGGGCACGGTCACCGCTGAAGAGATCGTAAAGAACTCATTAGCGCGGATTGACGCTGAGGACGCAGAGATCGGCGCCTTTCTTGAAGTCTTTCATACTCGAGCTCTTGAGAAAGCCCGTGAGATCGACGCCATGAAAGTTCGTGGAGATGTCTTGCCGCGTTTGGCTGGTGTTCCAGTAGCAATTAAAGACAACATGTTGTTGATGGGGGAGAAGGCGAGTGCGGGTTCGAAAATTCTCCAAGACTATACTTCTGCGTATTCGGCCACTGTCGTGGCTCGTCTGGAAGAGGCTGGCGCAATCATCGTCGGTCGCACCAACATGGACGAGTTTGCCATGGGCTCATCTACTGAGACTTCGGCTTTTCAGAAAACACGCAACCCGTGGGATACATCGAGAGTCCCCGGCGGATCGTCGGGTGGATCATGTGCCGCTGTGGCTGCTGGTTTTGTGGCTGCTGCTCTTGGTTCCGATACTGGTGGTTCAATCCGCCAG
>JBBTSL010000085.1:0-2700 GCA_038064745.1 Patescibacteria group bacterium
TTCTCTACGATGGATTTCAGATAGCGGATGATAGTCTCAGAGGAGGAGAGCGGCAGGACAATCTGCGCGTCCTCCACGCGTATCTCCTTCAGATTTAGAGAGAGAATTTGCCCAAGCAAGCTCTCGGCATCCCTGAGGCCGCCATCGCTTTTATAAACTATTCTCTCCAGCACTTCCTTGTCGACTTTCACTTTTTCCGCTTTGCAAAGATTTTTTAGGCGCGCCAACATTTTATCAAAAGTGATTTTTTTGAAAGTATATCGTTCACAGCGGGAGATGACGGTGGCCGGAAGTTTGTGTAATTCGGTGGTGGCCAGAATAAAAATTACATGCGCCGGCGGCTCCTCGAGAGTTTTCAGGAGAGCATTGAAGGCCGAGGTGGAAAGCATATGCACCTCGTCAATGATAAAAATTTTATATTTCAGAACGGTCGGCATGATGCCGGCATTTTCGATAATATTTTCGCGTACACTGTCGACACCGGTCTGAGAGGCGGCGTCGATCTCGATGATGTCAATGTGTCGGCCGCGGTTTATCTGATTGCAGGCCTGGCAGTCGTTGCAAGGCTCAAATTGGCCGTCTTTTCTTTTCTCACAGCTGACGGCCTTGGCAAAGAGGCGAGCCAGGGTGGTCTTGCCGACACCGCGCGGACCCGAAAATAAATAAGCGTGTGATAGCTTATTGGCGGCGATTTCATTTTGCAGAGTCTGGACTATAGTGTCCTGGCCGGTAACATCGGCGAAACTTTGTGGACGGTATTTTCGATACAAGGTTGGCATAAAACATTAAAACATGAGAACACTAGAACATGAGAGCATGAGAACGTTAGAACAACACCACGACGCCGTCAAATTATTTTAATGTTCTTTTGTTCTTGTGTTTTTATGTTCTTATGATCAAAGTGATGGCTCGCTGATTGCGGTGGCGGATTTTGAAACGGCGCTGAGTTGCGATCTCTCCATTATTTCTGCTTCAACGATTTCTCTCGGTCGGCCGTATTTTAATCTGGAGAGCTCCTTGATGGCGGCGGCCAGTTCTTTATTTCCCGGCTCGGGCGGATAGGTCATCATATTAAACGGCCTGGCGGCGGTATTGTCAATAAGGAGTTTGATATAGGCGGTGTATTGTTCGACGTTGATGAGGTCATAAGCTCCAAACACCGGCGCGAATTCCTTATCCAAAATTTCGGCGTCTTCTGGCCCGATGCGGAAGGAGACGATGGTGCCGGCATTGCCTAGCACGGCATCGCGAACCGTGGATTTCCCCTTGTTGTCCTCCAGTTGTTTCATGTATTGATGGGCGACTATCAGATTCAGGCGATATTTCCTGGCTTCGGAGAGGATCGTCGCGATCGAGTCGGTGATGAAATTTTGGAATTCATCAATATAGAGGTAGAAGTCATAGCGTTTTTCCTCCGCGAGAGAGGCTCGCTCAAGCGCCGCCATCTGTAATTTGGAAACGATAATCATGCCGAGCAGGTTGGCGTTGATTTCACCGACTAGTCCTTTGGAAAGATTTACAATGAGGATTTTTCGGTTGTCCATGACATCGCGGAAATTGAAGCCGGACTTTGTTTGGCCGATAATATTTCTGACCATACCGTTCTCGACGAAGCGGCCAACCTTCGAGATCAGGTAGCCGAGCATCTCGGATTTGTGGAAGTCGGAGGTCTTCGCCATTTCTTTCTCCCAGAAAGCGCGCACGACCGGATCCTTGGTGGTGGCGAGATATTTCTTCACGAAGGCGTCATCGGTAAACATGCGGGGCACCTCTGCGATCGTGCCGGGGCTGTCCTCGTTGGACATCAGGGTCAGCATCACGTTGCGCATCTGGTGCTCGAACATCGGGCCAATCATCGATGGATCGGTCACCATTTTATAGAAGATGGAGATCATTTCCTGGCAGACGAAATCTTTTTGTTCTTCAAATTTTACCTCGAGAATATTCAGCCCGACTGGTCGCTCGACGTCGCTCGGATTGAAATAGATAACATCATCGACACGCTCCTTGGGAATATGCTGCAGGACGTATTCGGCAAAATCACCGTGCGGATCGATAACGCATACCCCTTCGCCATTTTGGATATCTTGGACGGCCATATGCTGGATCATCACCGACTTGCCGACGCCGGACTTACCGATCGTGTATAGATGACGGCGGCGGTCAGCGCGTTTCATGCGAACGATTGATTCTTCGCCGCGGTAGACGGCGCGGCCGAGGACGATGCCCTCGGTCGGCATGTTGGTGGGTGGCGGAGATTTGCGAGCGCCGAGCCAGTTGATGTGAGGAGTCTCAGTCATGCTGGTCGGCATGTGCCAGAAACTTGCCATCTCCTCGGTCGAGACTACGAATTGGTGGTGTTCATCGAACGAACGGAAGATCGAGGCGCTGATGATAGCGTCCGACTTCTTGGGGACGGCGGCGGCCAGAGAATTTCCATAGCGGTAGATATTATATTGGCTGAAGGCATTCAGAATATTTTCGAGGTTGAGCTGAGCTGTCTCCACCCTAGGCGCCGAGCTGACGACCCGCATGGTGATTTCAAGTCCGCCGTGACTAAGTTTTTCTTCCATGCTTTTCACCATTTCTTCCTCCATCTGGGTCAGCTGGTATTTCTCTTTGTGGCTGTCTTTTCCTTCGGCGTCACGCTTGCCCCCGGAGAGGGCCTTCACCCAGCTGTGCCAATGGCGGCCAAATGAT
>JBBTSL010000086.1:0-4003 GCA_038064745.1 Patescibacteria group bacterium
ACCGAGCGCCACAATCATTCGCTGGTCGTTCAATATTACGCCGATCCGGTGAACGGCAACCCCGGTACTGATGCGACTCTATATGAGCCGACCCTTGATCTGAAGTTTCTAAATGACACCGGTCATTATTTACTTTTACTTACAAATATCGATTACAAGAAACAAATGCTGACATTTTCACTGTGGGGGACGAAGGACGGGAGGATAGGATGGTATTCGCATCCGCTAGTCAGTAAGTGGATACCGGCTCCCACGGCGGTCGAATATGTTCCGGTAGCAAGCAAAACCGCAGAGACTAAAAATAGCGAAGTGGCGAAATGTCAAAGCGCCTTTCGGGGCGCGATGGCAAGTTTTACTTATAGCCGTGTTACTCCGACTGGCGAACACATCGACCGTGTCTTCAATAGTTATTATCGGCCGTTGCCAAAGATTTGCCCGGCGACGACGACACCGGTGATGTAATCGCGACCAGACCTCACCCCGCCTCTCCTTATGAGGAGAGGGGAAACGTTTTCCTTCTCCTTCAAGGAGAAGGCGAGGATGAGGTCCTGTCGCCAATCGTCGCTGACAAAAAAATCTCCCCCGACCGATTAAGGCCGAGGGAGTTTTGCATTTGTGGGGGTTGCCCCCCGAAACCGCACCCAAGAAGATGTGTTGCTGACAAGCGCGAGCCGAGGCCGGCGCTAACAACGACACATCTCCATGCTTGTCGTGGATACGGGGCACTGCTGAAAATTCTTTTCAACAACGCCCCATGTCCAGCGTTTCAATCAGAGATGAAGTCGTACAACCATTACTTGTTAGCTGATATTTATCTTGAGCTTTCAGAGTCAGGCTGTTTGTCCCAGTCCGCCATCCCATGAAGGGTCGGCGGGCTAGAACGAATAAGCTTATCATATGGGAGGATAGTTGTCAAGGGCAAATGTGGGGATAAGTCTATTTATGCCTCAAATAAGCCAAAACCAGCCATTTCTGGCTGGATTGCTCCTCCCCCTTTCCAAGGGGGAGCTAGAGGGGGTTTGCCGTCCTTTGCGCACGCGTGACGGTTCGAACGATTCGAGTCGCAGAGGACGGCAAACCCCTCCTCGCCTCCCCTCGGAAAGGGGAGGGGGCGAAATGAGAATAAATTACTTCCCCTTCTCAATCACTTTATCAATCAGGCCATATTTCATCGCATCTACCGCCGGCAGGAAGTAGTCTCTGTCGGTATCCTTTTCGATAGTTTTCAGATCCTTGCCGGTGGAATCAGACAAAATTTTGTTCAGCCGATCCTTGAGTTTGAGGATTCGTTCGGCGCGAATTTTTATATCGCTGGCTTGACCCTCCATCCCGCCCATCACCTGGTGAATCATTATCTCTGAATTAGGAAGAGCCCAGCGCTTGCCCTTGGCGCCGGCGGCGAGTAGGACTGCAGCCATGCTGGCGGCGAGGCCGACGCAGATCGTGTTTACATCCGGCTCGATATATTGCATCGTGTCATAGATAGCCATACCGGCCGTGACCGATCCGCCGGGGGAGTTGATGTAGAGCTTGATGTCCTTGGTGGAATTCTGATTGGCGAGAAATAACATTTGCGCGATGACGACATTGGCAACGCCGTCGTCGATCTCATTGCCAAGGAAAATTATCCTATCCTGGAGCAGTCTCGAATAAATATCATAGGCTCTCTCGCCCAGGCTGGATTTCTCGATGACGGTTGGAATTAGGTATTGGGATTTTGGCATATTTTAGTTTCTAATAAATTTAAACAATAACTTTGGCCGTTTGGCAGGATATGCGTCCGATCCAGAGTTCCGTCTTTCATCGCTCGATTTTTGAAAAGTCTCGGCGGCTCGTCCATCCGCTCGAGCGTCAGGCGGAAGCTCCCCCAATGTATAGGGATGCAGTGTCGGCTTCGGAGATCGCTGAAGGCATCATGCGCTTCAAGCGGGTTCATGTGATGCAGTCCCATCCCCATCGGTTTGTAGGCGCTGATTGGGAGAAGAGCCATATCTATTTTGTGTTTCTCTCCGATAACTTTGAAATGTGGCCCATAGGCGGTATCGCCGCCAAAGAAAATCGTTCGTCCGTTTCTCTCGATGGTGTAGCAATTGTAGCCGCGGCTGACCCTTTCCCATGGGACGCGTCTGCCCCAATGCTCGGCGCGGTAGGAGGTGACGGTGAGTTTCTCATCGTTCATTACCTTCCCCCAGCCGAGTTCGGTAACGTTTTCAAATGGCATCCTCTTGATTAGGTCGGAACAATTCTTCGGGACAATAATCGTTTTGGTCTTCTTCGCGAGTTGTCGGAGGGTGCGACGGTCGAAATGGTCGAAGTGCGCATGTGAAATTATAATAAAGTCTAGCATCGGAAGTTGCCCAGCATTGTAACCCGGCATCATCCGGCGCTTCGGTATGGGGAGTGATTTCACGAGGACGGGATCGGTAAGAATCGTGATGCCAAAGAAATTTATCAGAACCGTGGCGTGTCCGACCATCCAGATCTTGATTTCATTTGGCCTTATAACGATTGGCTCGCTGGGCAGGCGCTGAACACGGCGAAAGAAGTCGCCAAATGTCTTCACGAGCATGATGAAACTGTAGGTTGGTATCAGGACCGCTTTTTTTATCCGTCTTTTTTTTCCTGGAGACATATATTATGGTGTGCTGGTCGGGGACGCTGGCACAGGGAGAGATGAGGTAGAAGAGAGGTTACCTGCTGGCAGGGTAGGAGGCTCAGCCGCGAGCGGGATAGGGGTTGGCTCGGGATTGGGACTGCCAATCAGGATTGGGGAAACCTGAATAATTTTATTTAACTCCGGGCTGTACATGAAGGCCTGCCGCGCTCCGGTATAGATGAGAATTTTGTCTCCGATGCTGGCATTGGCAAAGAATGGCTGTTCTTTTTTTAATTTCTCCGGGTCGGTCACGGTCGCGATGACCGGCGTCTCGTCCTTCGGGAGGACAATTAGTTTAGAAACTTTACTTATCAATTCCGCGATGGATTCCTGGGCTGCTTTCTGGGTGTAATTATTTTTCAATTTTGAATTTTCGCGATAATAGTAGGTGGTTGAACCGAGGAAAAGGAAAGCCAAGAAAAAAAGTATAATCAGTCCGATTTTATTGAAATTACGGCCTGCAGAGGCTGGCGGGTTGATGGTTATGTCGGTAGATTCCTGTGCATTAGCTGGGATTTTAACAGGCATATTTTTCGTATCATTTGAGCCGTATAATCGTATCATATTGATACGATTAAGACAATGATATTATGATGTCAAATTTCCAAATTATTCTAGTAGTTTTTTATCTTGCGGTCTATCGAGATAGTTATCCTTGGCAGACACTTTTTTTCCACTTTTCTTTTCCAAATCCTTACGGGCTTTGCCGGCAACAGCACCGCCGGCGACGGCTGCTCGTTTACTGGATTCAAAACCGTGGATGTTTTTATTTTTAGTAATTTCAGACGTCGACGCCTCGCCAAGCATGGAAAATATTAACTCCAGCTCGTTCATATGGTCGCGCAAGTTTTCGCGTTTCAATCCTTTAAATTTTTTATATTGTGACGGCGTCATGCCGAAGGCGGCTTTGGAAATTTCAGCGGTCAAAATGGCGTAGTCTCTTTGCTCGGCAATGCCGCGATTTTTCCACTCGTTGGTAAGATCTTCGCGGATTGCGATGCCGCGCGATCGTTTCTCTATCCAACTGTCGGAGTATCCTTTGGCCTTATAAAGCATCCGCATTCGTTTCAACGTCAGCTCTGGATCTTCTATCTCCCGCACTCGTTCATAGCCAGTCCGAGCGAGCCAGCGTTTAAGCGGTTCGGCTTTGGGTGATGGGATGGATTGGATGACGCGGAAGACGGTTTCGGTATTAGCACAGTCGGTTTCGTATTTTTTTCCGTCTGCCGACACTAATTTCAGTTGTACGATTTCTTCGTACAACTCAGAGTATCCCTCCTGTTTTAGTTTTATTTTAAGATCGCTCCAATATCGTCTGGCGATAGTGCTGTCAGTAAGCGCCGCGAC
>JBBTSL010000087.1:0-8634 GCA_038064745.1 Patescibacteria group bacterium
CAATTAGTTTCTTGTCTGTTATACTTAAATATAGAACAATCAAGGCGGAGTGAAACCATGAAAACGAAATACGCGCTGCTCGCAGCAATCGCCAGCCTCGGCTGTGGCAATGGGATCAACCCGATGCCGAACGACGCCGGAGCGCCGCCGGAACAGGTGAAGATCGAAGCGCCGACCGATCTGGTCGTGACAGAGAAGAACGACATCAACGTCGTCGAGCTCAGCTGGGTCTCCCACTCATCCCGGCCGGTGAACGGCTGGGTAAACATCGGGACGAGCTGGTCGAGCGGCACGCAAATTGAATACCGGCCATCGGCGGAAAGATTCACGAACGGTGACACGCTGTACAATCAGTTCGATGTTACCACCATTCGGACGATAGCGCTCCGAATCAAGGAATGCCTGCCGAGCGACGACACGGTTTGCTCTGAATATTTGGAAGCGGTGTTGATCGCGACCCAACCCCTCGACCTTCGAGCGCCGACCGACGTCGTCGTTACCGGTCACCCATCCCCCTCCGATTCCGCCTACCGAACCATCGAAGTAACCTGGACGGACAATTCCTACGGAGAGAGAATGGCCGAGATACAGGTCTGCATCAGGCCCAATCTGAACTTCACGATTGCCGATGCGATCTTCGACGCGCGCGGACAGCCGAGTGGTATAATCGAGGACCTACCTCCCAATACCACCATCTGGATTTTCGTGCGGGTGTTCGCCAATTCTGGTATTGCGAATGTCTTCAGCTATTCTGGCTGGTCAGAGCCAGTAGAGTTCACTACCGCGCCGTGAGCCGATCCCCCGCAGTTCACCGCCGTTCCAAATCATTCGGAACGGCGGACATAAAAATCCCCCCTCCGCCAGCTGGCGGACGGGGGATTTTTTGTTGATTTAAATTTTAGGGACAAGTTAAATAATCTATCCTACCAATCCTATTTTCCAAACACCTTTCTCACGAAAAGCAGGGATGCTTTGCCGTTTGGCTTTGTTGAGTAGAATGGACATTGATATATTTTCTTTCTTGGCATAATCGGAAAGCCTTACAATTTCATTGCCCTCCAAATAAGCAATTCTTTTGTGAAGCGATTCCAGAATCGCCGATGATAAAACTTTGTCCATTATAGAACTTTTCTTCTTATTGCTATCCTTAAATTCGCCAAATGATTTATAATAAGCGACTTTTTCCTTATCCCGAATAATAATAGGCGGAAACCCAAGTTGCATTAACTGATAATTTATCAAGACGCGCCCGATCCTTCCGTTGCCATCGCAAAACGGATGAATATGCTCGAACTCCAAATGAAACTTAGAAATTTTTTCAAGAAAATATTCAGCATGCCGACTGGAATATTCCAAAAGCAAAGCCCCTGCCATCGCCTCTATATGTTCGGGCGCCGGCGCAATATATGACCCCACACGGACATATTCATGCTGATTTCTAAATCTGCCGGCAATTCTATCGTCTATATTAGAAATGAGCATTTTATGCAACAATAAAATGAAGTCCTTATCAACATTTTTTGTATTTATTTTATCTTTTATATATTCAAATACTCGCGCCAAATTTTTGGCTTCGAAAACCTCACGCACTGACACGTTGCGAGAAACTTCCATATTCAAAAGAATCTTTTCCGTTTCGGAAATAGTAAGGGTTGAACTTTCAATGGCATTTGAATTGTAGACAGACTCCGGCAACTCCGCCTCAAAAATAATATCTAATAGGGATTCCTTGTCTCTTTTCAATGAATCATACTTATGTTTTAATCCGTCAATTTTCTCTTTAAGGACTTTTGAAATGGACATAATATTTAAAACTTCGCTAATTTATAAGATAATTATAGCAGATTCACGTTAAAATGTCAATATGGCGTGAATTTCTACTAAAATAGACGAAAATTCACGTGGCTATGTGCGGCACGGGGATATCTAGCTTGACAACTCCCCTATTTTCGCGTATAATGCGATATTGCTCTTTGTTAATTGAAGAAGTTATAAGCAATAAGCAGAGTAAGCAGAGTAAGCAGAGTAAGCAGAGTAAGCAAGGTAAGCAGAAACCAAACCGTTCCGCTTAACAACGGGACAAAACCAAGAAGGAGTACCAAATGAAGACCAGACTGACGTTGCTGGCCGCGAAGTTGCTCCCCATCACCCTGCTGTTCCTCGGCTGTGGCCCGCTCCCCGGACACAATGATTCGGGAACTCCCGACGTGCCGGGGCTCGAGGCTCCGACCAATCTCAAGGTCGAAGCGCTCGACACCCAGGTGGTCCGCATCAGCTGGGACGAAGTGTCCACCCTGGAGGTCAGAACCAAAATCGAGGTCAGCTTCGTTTCCGGTACGGACGGCTTCGCTGAGGTAGTCGTCAAAGAAAGACTGACCAGCGATTCCAACTCCCCACAGACTTTGGTCATCGAAGGATTGGCGCCGGAGAAAACCGCCTGGTTCCGTGCCAGCAATGTGTTGATGAGAGGGCGAGGCACCTCCGACTACACCAATGCAGTACAGGTAAAGATGCCGGCAGTGACGCTCGTCCCACCGACCAACCTGATCTTCAGTGGCCTCCGCGACTGCAACACATACGAATGCACTATCAAGCTCAGCTGGACGAACAACTCGTACGGAGATACCTGCTGGGCCCTTGGTGGGTGCACACACTACGTCGGCGACACTGATGAAAGCTGCAATTGGATGTGGAACAATTTCCAGCCGTACCAGAAGCTTCTGGACAAAACCACCTCCGTCGATTTGAGCTACTCACATCGTGCGACCATCAGATTCAGCGTGGAGGTTGCCGCCTGCGATCTGAGTGACCCCGACTACTCACGACGCGCTCGACCGCCACTGGACAAGCGGTCCGCTCCCTCAGAACAAGCGCGCTACACCATGCCCTAAGTAGGGTTCGGTCAAGCTGGGGCAGACAAACCAACCAAAATAGCCCCGCTAATCCTTGAGAAAGATTGGCGGACATAAAAATCTCCCGATGAGTCGGGAGTTTTTTTGTCTAAAAAGATTATCTAATTAATTCCTTCGCAATCCGTGGAATTTCTTTGGTAAAGAATTTTTTGACTTTTTTCCAATCGGCGTCGAAATATATTTCGGGCTCCGGGTCGCCCTCCGCGTCCTCAAAAAATACCAAACTTTTCAGAATATGATGATAATTGTGAGCGATGCCGGGGTACTGAAGTTTTAAGCGCTTAATAATATTTTCCAGCGGTTCAATATTATGAGCGCACCAGTATAGATCAAAAAAATCTCTTTTTCTGCCGCGTTGAGAAACGGCTATAATTTTCATTACGGCGACATCAATCTTATCGATCACGCGAATGGTGCCATGCCAGTGCGGCTCCTGCGCCGGAATAAAAAAAGGATAAGCAATAAAACTTATTTTTGCTTTAAATAATTCGCCGTAAATTGTATTTTTTCTGTTCATCGTTACCTTCCACTCTTTGGTGCCAGTAAATTCTCTCAAAAGTTCCTCGTTCTCGAAATTTTTATTTTCTGTAAAAAAATCCAAATCAAGTGATTTGCGGTTACCAGACTGGAGCGCCAAGGCCGTTCCTCCCGCTAAATACCACTGCGAATCTTTTAACCATTTTTTCGTTGACAAAAAATCCAACGCTTTTTTGGTGTAAGGCGGCAAGGTTTCATAATGCCAATTTATTTTTGGATCAGCATCGTCCATAATTTTCTAGTATCCGGCCTTAAACTTCTTGATTTAGCTACCACCTTCTTTAACAGGGCTTTATTATAAAATTCCAAAGCCCAGCGCGCTTCTTTGTCGTTGCCAAAATCAGCGATGCGTTCAATGATATACTGAGCGTTTTTTTTGACGTCTATTTTTTTGGGGTCTGTGTCCCAGAATAAGGTCCGTCTGAATTTCATATAAAACAAAATAAAATCAAAAATTCCAAATTACAAGTTCCAAATAAATCCCAAATTTAAAATAATAATTTAATTTTCTAAACGTGAATTAACTTTTACTTTAAGTGCAATCGCGGCGAATATTTTTATCAACTCGCCAGTTTCCCGCATAAGTACTTCAATCCTGTCTTTAAAATTTGAATTAGCTTCGATCATTAGTTGTAACCAATAATAAGTCTCCTTTGCTTCTTTCCGACAAATCCTTATTCTAAAATGGAAATCTTTTTTTGTCTCTGTTTCGTTTGCTTCGCGATAGTTTGCTCCAACCGATGAACCAGACCGTACTATCTGATCAATTATTTTGAAATTTATTGTATTTGGTGGTATCACTTTGCAAAGGCGTATTATTTCCCTTGCGAATTCGAGAGTTCTGGCTTCTAAATTGTACATTTTTGAATTTTCAATCATTTTGAATATTATTTGGAGCTTGTAATTTGAGATTTGAATTTTTCACTAGTGTATATTTTATCACAAATCCCCTCCCTTGACAACTCCCCTATTTTCGCGTATAATGCGATATTGCTCTTTGTTAATTGAAGAAGTTATAAGCAATAAGCAGAGTAAGCAGAGTAAGCAGAGTAAGCAGAGTAAGCAAGGTAAGCAGAAACCAAACCGTTCCGCTTAACAACGGGACAAAACCAAGAAGGAGTACCAAATGAAGACCAGACTGATGTTGCTTGCCGCATGGCTGTTGCCTGCTGCCATCGCCCTGCTCGGCTGTGGCCCTCTGCCCGGACACAATGACTCCGGCCTGCCGGACGTGCCGGGGCTCGAGGCGCCGACCAATCTCAAGGTCGAAGCGCTCGACGCCCAAGTCGTCCGGATCAGCTGGGACGAAGTCTCCACCCTGGAGGTCCGGACCAAGATCGAGGTCAGCTTCGTTTCCAGCACGACCGGCTTCGCTGAAGTGGTCGTCAAAGAAAGACTGACGACAGATTCCAAATCCCCACAGACTGTGGCCATCGACGGATTGGGCCCGGAGAAAACTGCCTGGTTCCGCGCCATGAATGTGTTGATGAGAGGACGAGGTGCCTCCGACTACACTGGCGCAGTCCAGGTGCGGATGCCGGCGGTCAATCTGGTCCCGCCGACCAATCTGGTGATGACCCGCCTGAATGATTGCAACCAATACGGATGCAAACACAGATTAAGCTGGACGAAAAGCGCCTCGATGGGAGACAACTGCTACGAGTTTGAATGGTGTGAAAAGATCCCTGGGGATTCGGATTTTTCATGCAATACGCCAGGAACGTATTTCACACGGTACGAAAAAATCCTCGAAAAAACCACGTCTCGCGATATAACGCTTAGAAATCGAGGTACGATTGGCAAATACCGAATAAGGGTTGGTGTTTGCAGTCGGACTGACCAGTACGGCAAGCTGATACCAGACGAACAATCGGCAGATTCGGAGGAATTGACATACACGTTTCCGTAACAACAAGAGCAACCCAAAACCCGCCAATCCTTGAGAAAGATTGGCGGACATAAAAATCTCCCGCACTGCGGGAGATTTTTTGTTAAGAATATTAATTATATCTGAGAATTACTGACTCTCCCGGAAATGGCGTCCATGGATTATTCCCCGCGCCTTCACTACATTCATCCACACCAGAGGCGGCAGTGCCCTCTCCACGCTTCGCATCCATACAGCCCGTGCCGCCCGGGCTCAGCGCATCCCCACATGTTCCATTGCACCCGCCCCAATTATCCTTCACCTGAATTTTTGGCTTAAAGACACAACAGCCATTGGGGAAAGACCCTGCGCCGCATTCTGCGCTCGGCTTGTAAATTGTCGTGTCGGACTTATCGACGCAATTATAAATTTTATTGAATTGGAAATATCCATTATCGCAGGTCTGATCCTTTATATGTCCATAATCAACCGCCTTTGATGTCGGCTGACAGGCGAGTGTAGGCGGAGAGCCGGCGATCAATCCGCGTTTATTGCGGAAATAACCTTCTAACGGTTCTTGCCCTCTGCCGTCTCCCCAATCAACAGTAACCTGGCGAAGCGGCATCCTATCAGCGTTCGCAAACATGAAGAATTGAAGTGAAACTGACAATGAATTAAATGGAGCGCTTATCGCATCAGTGGTAGGATTGCCATTGACATCCGTAATAGAGAAGCCCAGCGCGGAAACCTCCTCATAGCCGGCTGGCGTCACATTCTTCGGAACCTTTAGAGGGTGGATCTGTGGCGCTAAGGATGGGGTGATTGGGGTGGACGCAGTGATATCTACCAAACCAACCCCAGAAGGTGCTGGCACATAACTTGTACCGTTCCATCTATAATTTGCAAACACATTGGCATATAATGCCGAAAGAGACGTAACTCCTGATGAGAGAGCGCTGATTGGCGAGCTATACGCAGTTGTACCATAGGGAGTTTCGGGAACATAATCAGCCTGAAAGTCAGCACAGCTTGTGATTGCCCCACCACCACAATCGTCCTTCGCAGGCGGTGTTGGATTTGGTGAAAGGTTAATTAAATTTTCCGGGAGATCGTTGACTAAATTAAGTCTGCCAAACGGCGAGTATGGTTGATCATAATTAAATACCGGATTGGCTGTCTGATAATCATTGACAGGGGGTACAACACTACTATTTATTTTCCAAAGGCGATTGGTATACGGAACTGTTCGATTTACATCTGAAAATTTATTTCTCGCAACGTCCACCAGAGCATTGGTCACCATCTGGCAGGTCTGACGCAATTTAAAGGTAATTTTATATTCAATTTCATCCTTACCCTGATGATCATATCTTATATCGCAACTCCGATATACTGTTGATGGAATAGAAGCCGGAGTATTCATACCCCATCGTCCGCAAAAGAATGTATCCACACTTCTAAATGTCGGCAAAAAATCAAGCTTCATGGCGTGCCATAGGATTGGAAAATATCCCGCATCATATTGGGGTAATGCAACATCCGGATGCGGACAAGCGCTAGTCAACTGATCGTTGGAGAGTGTCCATATATCCGTCACACCGCTGTTATCGGTAAGCGGAATGGCCTTATCAGCTGTCATGGAGCCCTTCAGCCCCTCAAATGTTCGGATAGTAGGCGCGCCAGCATAATTCATGGTCCATCTGGATTCGACCGTTCTGTCGGGTGTTAGGGCCGTTTTTCCTCCTAGCGACGGAAATGTCGCTTCATCATGACCGGTATAAAGCATAATAAAATGCGTGCCAGTACCATCCTTGTAAAAACCCCCCGCAACAGCGCCAGTTATATTACCTGCTGCATCGCCCGGATGCGAAACATGATAATATGGCTGAAGGCCAGTTTTATCTGTTAGGTTAGGAAACCTAAAAATTGTTGATACATTATCAATATTAAGGTTGTATTGGCCAATACCAACATGTCCCATGCTATATATTACCTCAACGTCAATCTCTTCAATATCATCAATATTAATATTTGCTAGATTCGAATTACTTAGGGCGCTGGCAAGCGTGTTTCCTCCGCCCTGATCAAAAATTTTAAACTTACCATCTACATCATCAACTCTCGCCCTACTGTGCGCACCCCAATAATCAAAATTGCAACCCTGATGCGGGTAAGGAAGCAGATTGGCAGACGCAAAAGATATCTGGTACTTGGGCGCTCCAAACCCCTGATCATTGGTTGGGTCAAAAACACCACCGTTTTTTATTCCAGCGGCCGAAAAACCCAAATTGAAACTCATGCTGTTTGGTGGGGCCGTACTATTCAGGCAATATTGACCACCGCTACTTGCCCCCTTCTGCCAATCACTGAGCGCAGTTATATTCTGATTGTTAATATCAGACGCGCCAGAAAGTGTCTCGATAGGGAACCAGGTGAGGCAGGCGTTCTGATCCGGATCGCTGTTGATATGTCTGCTACTATCCTTCTCCAGGCAGAAGCCGCGAAGGCCAACAAACGAATGCAAATTTTTCATCAATTCACAAACTCCGCCCTCGCCGCAAGCCTTATCGTTTGAACATTCTTTCCCGTCCATAGGTTCATTGGGGGTAGGCGCGGTATTAACTTTAACCCCCCCGAGACAGAACCCGGCCGGAAGACTGTCATTCGGAGTAATTAAACTCCGATCTAAAGAGCCATCTAAATCACTCTTCCAGTACTTCGTAAAGACTTCCCCGTACTTCACCTTGCGATAATCACATTCGCATTTATATTCAAAGCCATCGGGAACCTTATCACCTTCATCGCAAATATGGGCATTTTTGAAGAAACCGGACTTCATAATTTTATCCGTACTTGGAAACGGGGAATCAGCCTCCGGATAAGCGCGGCAAATTTGCCGACCGACGGATGAGCCTGGAATTGGGCTGCCATCCACGTTAACTACACATCGTTTATTTTTGCACCAACCTTGTTCTCCGCATGGAGTATTTTCTATCAAGCAAGTCATACCACCGGAAGTGCCACAATTTCTTGTATCTTGCACCACAGGTCTAATAAATCTCCTTAAAAGCTCATTCCATGTTGGCTCACCCCACCACGAACATGAAACCGGTGCCAACAATCTCCAATCCGCTACATCACTAAGGGAAATGTTTACCTGAGACAAACTCTCCGCCGGGTATGATCCCGGTATTGAGAAGCCGCTATAATCCATATCCGCCCAGCCGGTGGGGCGTTGACGATAAATATCGGCATCGAGAATACGAACGGATTGCCGAAGCGCGCACCCAGTGCTATCGCAAAGCGCCAGACTCCCAA
>JBBTSL010000088.1:0-4309 GCA_038064745.1 Patescibacteria group bacterium
GGCCGGTCAAGGAAACCCAGGATGTGCATCAAGGTTGATTTGCCACTGCCGGACGGTCCCATGATAGCGACAAATTCGCCGGCTTCGATCCCAAACGATACTCCCCGCAATACCGAGGTGACCACATCTTCATTGGTGTAATCTTTTTTTAAATCCTTCACCAGTATTAAAGACATAATTATTTCATGAAGGTCACGATCTCCTGCCCCTCTCTCAGGCCCGAGGTAATCTCGATAAGGCCGCCGTCAGCCTCGAGGCCGGTCTGCACCTCGGCCTGATGAAATGTTTTGAGTTTCGTATTATCCACAATTCGCACATATTTATGCCCGGATTCATTTATGATTGCGCTGCTCGGCACGGCCAATACCCCTTCCTTTCGCGCCACCATAATTGTCATATTAGCGGTCATGCCGGGCATTATTCCCACGACGTCTTCAAACGAAGCCGATACTTTGTAATTTACAACTCCCGAAACGACTGTCGAAGCCGGATTGATAGTGCTGAGAGTGCCCCTGAAATGACGATCCGGGCCAAGCGCGTCAAACGTATAATCCACGACCTGCCCGATCTTCAGGCTAGCAATATTGGACTCGCTGACATTTGCCTCCGCGTATAAATTTTTAATATCCTGAAGGATTATTGCCGGTGAGGTGACCGACGCCTGCTCTCCCACCTTGATATTCACCTTCGTGATGGTCCCGGCCGATGGCGCCTTCAACATTGTATTATTAAAATTAACCTCCGCGGCCGCGACCTGACCCTCAGCGGTTATTATTTGTGCTTTCGCGACATTAATTTCTGCCGACGTCGCCGTAGATTTGACGACCGCTAAATTTGCCTGTGCCTGGCTGAGAGCGCTCCGCGCGGAATCTACCAGATTCTGAGCTGTCGTGAGAGCCGCGCTCGAGGCGGCAATTGCAGTCTGATATGCATTGTAATTGGTAACATAAACGCTGGACTGATTATTTGGAATATTAATTTGCCAGGTGGCAGACACCTGGTCGCTCGGAAATTGAACATAGAGTCCGGTATCGCCTAGAGGATAAGTACTGCGCACGTCAATCAGGCGCGTCGAGGCGCTGACGAGCCCGCTGACTGTAAAATTGTTTCCGGCTTGGACTATGGTAATAGTACCCTCCGCCGATCCATTATAAAACCCGGTTATAGTCGGCGCGCTAGACGCGGGCACAACCGCCGAAGAAAATGGTCCGACTACCTGGATAGGCGCCAGGCCGCCGTTCAATAGCGTGCGATGCGCGTTGGCAACACTGGTATCCTGTTGCTTCTTGACCGCAACGTAACTATTCTGCGCGCTAAGCAAAGCTTGACTGCTCGCCTCAACCGCCCTTTGCGCGACCAAAATTTGAGCATTCGTCGAACCTGCTAATACCTTTTCATAGTTTGCTTTGGCCGCGGCCAAGGAACCCTCGGCGCTTCGCAAGCTGGCGTTGGCGGCATCCTGATCGAGCATGGCCAAAGCCTGCCCTGCCTTCACCACATCCCCTTCCTTCGCCAAAACCTCTTTTACAATTCCGGAAGCCTGAAAACTTAAATTCAAGTCAACGTCGCTTGTTACTACACCGGTGGCAAGAACAGTTTGCTCGAGAGTTTGACTCTTAACTTCGGCGGCTTGAGCAGTGCTGTTCGATTTATTTTTTGATCGATAATACAATCCGCCGACAGCGAGAATTATAATTACGAGAATTATATATCTTGCTTTCAAAAATCGTTTCATAAAAAAATCTATTTAAAATTACATTTTTTCCCAGTCAGTGGCCTGCTCCAAATATTTATCCTTAATCTTCTCGAAATACCCTTTCGCCGCCTCATACTCATTTGGAATTATCCCGTCCAAGATCGCTTCCTCGATGGCGGATTTAATCCTCCCGACTGTTGGACCGGGCTTCAGCTTCGACAATGACATAATCTCATCGCCTCGTAGCGGCGACTGGAAATCGCTCAGTTTATCCTTCTCGAGAAGCTCCGCGATTTTATTCTTCAAATTATCATAATTTTTCAGGCGTCTTACCTTCTTATTCGGATTCCCGGTCGTGATATCGCCGCGACCCAAAATCAGGAGATCGTCAAGCTCGTCCCCCATCGTGACCACAAGTCGCCGCACCGCCGAATCAGTGATGCCTTCATCCATGAGACCGATCGGCTGAAGGTGCCAGCGGATGAGCTTCGCGATATAATCAGTACGCTCCTTGGAAAGTTTGAGCCGCTTACTGATGCCATAAAATAATTTTTTTCCGAGATGTTCGTGGCCGTGAAAAGTCCAGCCAACTTTGGGAATAAATTTCTTTGTTCCCGTCTTCCCGATGTCGTGAAAAAGTCCGGCCAATCTGAGCCAGGGGTCCTCAGACTGCTCCGCGATATTATCAACCACCATAAACGAATGGACAAGGTTGTCCTTGTGCTGGTGGCCAAAAACTTCCTCCACCCCACGCAAGGCGGAAACTTCCGGCAAAATTTCATCGAGCAGTTTCGTTTGAAATAGCAAGGTCAGAGCTATGGATGGTTTCTCAGTTGTCATCATTTTTAATAATTCTTCCTGAATACGTTCGCCGGAAATAATTTTAATCCTGGCGCGATTGCGATGAATCGACTCCAGTGCCCCCGGCTCGATCGAGAAACCAAGCTGACCCGCAAACCGAACCGCGCGCAGCGTCCTGAGCGGGTCGTCGCTGAAGGTCGTATCGGGATCAAGCGGCGTGCGAAGCAACCTATTTTCTAAATCCTTCCGGCCGTCAAAAATATCAATCAATTGTATTTTTAAAATAGTCGGCGTAACTTTTTTTGTCAGAAGCTCGACCGGCAACGCCATCGCATTTACCGTGAAATCACGCCGAGCGAGATCCTGCTCCAGGGTAGCCGCCGCCACGATTGGTTTTCTCGATTTCTCGTCGTATGATTCCGCCCTCGCGCCGGCAAACTCAATCACAATCGTATTTGGGGTTTGGGATTTGGGGTTTGGGATTTCTAAAATGTATCTTGCCGTATCAAAATCAGGAAATTCAATCAATGAACCCACCTGCTTCACGGCGGTATCAAAAGAACGGGCAAACTCCAGCCCGCTTCCGACACATACGCAGTCAATATCCCTATTGCCCTCCCTGCCAAGCAGAATATCGCGAATATACCCTCCCACCACATATACTCTGACCTTCTCAGCCTGACCCACCTTTGATATTTTTTTGAATACTTCCTCAACTGACTTCATACTACTTTTTACTATGAAACCTTCCGGTGACTGCCGCTACGATTATCGGCCAAGGTCTGACTGATAAGGCCATCCTTGATGAGCGATTTGATTGAATTTTCCATCGTGACCATACCGTCCTTGACGCCGGTCTGGATAGCAGACTTGATCTGAGCAATACTGTTCTCACGAATCATATTTCCAACCGCCGGAGTATTGATCAATATTTCTCTAGCCGGTACCCGGCCGCCGTCCTTCGCCGGAATCAGCTGTTGAGCAACAATCCCGCGCAATACCGAAGATAGCTGAATCAGAATTTGGCGCTGCTTCGAACCTTCGAAGACGTCCACAATTCTCTCTACCGATTCAGCGGCGGTGCTGGTGTGAAGAGTGGAGAAAACCAAATGACCGGTCTCAGCGGCCGTCAGCACCGTGGAGATCGTCTCCGGGTCGCGCATTTCACCGACGAATATTACATTTGGGTCTTGACGCAAAACATATTTAAGCGCCGTGGCAAATGATTTGGTATCGACACCGACCTCGCGCTGTTCGACTAAACTCTTTTTACTTTTGAAAACGAATTCAATCGGATCTTCAACTGAAATAATATGCGCGCGGCGCGTCTTGTTGATCTCCTCGATCATGGACGCGATAGTGGTAGATTTACCGCTGCCGGTCGGGCCCGTGACCAACACGAGACCGTCGAGCAAGTTGGTAAAATCCATGAGCGGCGCCTCGAAGCGAAGGCTCTCGGGCGAAGGAATATCCTTCGGAATCAGACGAGCGGCAAGCCCAATATTTTCCTGCTCCTGGTGAAGGTTGACGCGAAAGCGCACGTCCTCAATATTCAATCCAAAATCAAGCTCCTTGCTCTCATGATACTGATCGGCCTGCGCCTTACTGACGAGCGAGAGAATCTGGGTCTCGAGTGCCCTATTATCCAGCGGCTCATTCTCAATATCCTGCAATTCACCGTCCACGCGCAGAACGGGAATCTGACCGCCGACCAAATGCAGGTCCGAGGCGTCTCTTTTGATTGCTTCCTTAAAGTAGGCTTTGATGGGTTGCATAGTATAAATATTACTCTTATATTATACAGGAATACCG
>JBBTSL010000089.1:0-4385 GCA_038064745.1 Patescibacteria group bacterium
AAATCAAATATGCCTTACTCGCTCCCTTATGCGGTGTTGCTAGAAATATAAGCTTGCCAACATCATTATCATAATTATCTCCTTCAATATATTGCCGCGCTACCAGTCCGCCCATGCTATGCGCCACTAGGTCTACTTTGTTACACCCGCAAATTTGTTTTACGGCACTGATTTTTAATTTCAAAAGTTCCGCTGTGTAAACATTAGAATATCGCCATTGATATGGGAAAGCAAATAATGTTTCGTTTTCTTCATATCCGGCGGATTTAAGCGCTTCCCATAAATTATCATAGGTATTTAAAATAGGATCTAATTGCCATATACCATTCACATTCCAACTCCCCATAATCCCCGGCACCAAAATTACCGGTACATTCTTAACCACAAAGGAAGGCAAACCCCCGCCTTCGCTAGGGCTTCGGAGGGCAGGCCCTCCAACTCCCCCTTGGGAAGGGGGAGAGGCCAGTGTTGTCGTGACGTGGCCATCACCCGCCTCGAAGTAATAGCTATAATCCCCTTTTGCGAATGTGCCGGTCGGGGCGGTGAAGGTGAAGATTGTGCCGCTTGAATAATTTGGTGATTGAGCGAGTGACATCGGATAGGTTGAGCTGTTTACAATTACATTGATCACACGAGGGGCATCGTTGTCTGGGTCCGAGTAAACAATTTTGAAAGTTGGCTGGGCGGGGAGAAAAATAGTTGAGGTGTTGATGCCGTTGGGAGTGTCGGTGGCGAATGAAAGCGCGGGCGGATTATTAATGGTGGGAATTGGAACAATCGAATTTGGATCGCTGGAATAAGTTTTGAAAAACATGTCACACGATGCCCCCAGACTGTCGGCACGTTTTGACGATCCATAATAACTGTACGTTTGACCGTCGGGATAATTCTGGCTCGTTCCAAGATAGTTGCAGTTGTTATACATGTTTTGCAACACGCTTGTAGGCTCATAATCGTTCGAGGAAGAGTTATTCAAAAGGAAGAAATAGTTGGCACTACTGCTTACTGCCACGGCATTATCCAAAGTAAAATTCACCCATTTATAATATACTCCGTCATTTGGTCCGCCCTCTAGATTACTAAAACAGTTCGCTTTAAAAGGAACCATGGCGTTGAGGTCGCTGGCTGAAAAAGTCTTCGATGCCAGCGGTGATTGGCAACCGGCATAATAGTTGTTCGCCGCTGAAGCGCAGAACGTCAGTGTCTTTGGCTTCGTGAAATTGGCAACTCTACATAATTTCAACGCCACCGATCTAAAGGCGGTGGTAGTTGGGCCGGTTTTAAAGGTTTGACCTCGTCCGGTTTCATTAAAATATCGCACTACCCACTCGGACCAGTTCGAACTCGGAGCGAATGTAATATCCGGTGTAGTAGTCGCGGCGAAGGCGAGATTCGGGGTGAAAATAAAAAAAGCGGCCATGATGGCGCTAATGATAAAATTCCAACAATTGGTGAAAGGGATTCCTCCACTTCGCTTCGCTCCGGTCGGAATGACAATTGAGAAAACCATAAGTACTTTATTTCGCGAGGATTATAACATAGAAGGTAAATTCTTTACAAGGGCTCCGATGAAGAGATTACATTCATAAACACTTGCACCTCCTTGATTTTTTTACCGAATCAGCATATAATCGGTCCAATCAACATCTTATGCCCAATGAAACTAGAATCAACCTAAAACATTTGCTCGAAGATATTCGAGACAGCTACTCCTCGCCAATCGAAGAGGTAATCATCACCGAACTGGTGGCCAACGCGCTAGATTCGGGCGCTTCACGTTTGGATTTTATTACGGATCCGGAAAATTTATCACTTACCTGCATCGACAATGGGAGAGGTATGACTAGAGCGCAATTTCGAGAGTACCATAATATTGCGTCTTCAAGTAAAACTAGGGGGCAAGGTATCGGCTTCGCAGGTGTAGGCGCCAAGCTATCGCTACTCATTGCAAGGAGCGTGGTTACGGAAACCAACGGACCTCGCGGCGGCAGATGCGCATCGGAGTGGAAGCTCGCTAGCCCATCCAAGGCGCCTTGGAAATTTATTCCCTCGACCGGTAAAGTCGCGCACCCACGCGGCACCAGCGTAGCCGTTTTTTTGAATTCCTCGGAAGTGAAGGTATTCGGCGAAAAATTTATTGAGAATAGTATCGTGAAACACTTCTACTCATTGCTGAATAATGAAATGTATGAAAAGATCCTGCGTCAAATATATAAAAGTGGAGTCGAATTTTTGGTGAACGGTCAGCGCGTTGTTCTGCCCGAGGACATCAAGCGACACGAGGATAAGTGGTTTGAAGTCAGACTAAAAAAACAATCGAAGCTGATCGGATATGGCTTCCTGGCAATAAAGGATATCGAAGGCAGCTGGCTTGACAAGATTTCCGGTGGTAAACCGGCTCCACTATCTCTCTCTTCCGGACTGACAATTTCCACCTACGGAAAGGTAATTAAATCCGGCTGGGAGTGGGTGGGCCTGTCTCCAAAATCACATCAACAGTTAGTGGGAGTCGTGGAAGTGCCGGCGCTCTCTGAAATTCTAACAACCAACAAAGATAATTTTCTAAGCGATTCCGCCAGTTTAAATAAATATTATCGTTATCGAAAAGCTATCCAGGAGGCGGTGTTGCCGATTTTAAAAATTTTTGGCGGAGAAAAACAACCGGAAAACAATCAGCGGGAAGATTATATGAAACCGCTAACCCGACAAATTGATGGCGCTCTCGGAATACTAGCGCGCGACTTCCCAGAATTAACGGCCATCATCGGCGCCCATCGCGCGCGGGTCAACGCCAGCGAAGCGGCCAACAGCGACGAACGCGAGAATGCTCTAGCCAAATTGAAATTAGGCAAAACGAATTTGTCGCCTGAAAAACCAATGTCGGATGTAAAGGAATCGAAACCTAACCTACAGCCAGATGAACAAGGCGAACATCAAAAACAATTAAAAAAACCGGGGCTCAAAATTGTGCTCGAATCCTTTGCCGAGGGACCTTCACTGCTCGGCCGGATCATCGAAGATACCGCGTATATAAATTCCGGCCATCCCGCCTGGGCGCGCGCCGTCGGCGCTCATTCGGAGGAGTACCATGTCGTAGTCACGATCGCCCTTCTACTTTTTGATTTTGTCCAATCGGGACAAAATCCACACGAATTCGTGAGTAAATTTCTGACGGAACTTAGCGAACAGCAGAAACCGAGGACGTTGCTTTGAAGGTCAAGAACGGACTCCGCAGATGCAAAGTCGCTTTTAGTAGCCCGTAGGGGAATCGAACCCCTATTCTCGCCTTGAGAAGGCGATGTCCTAGCCGTTAGACGAACAGGCCGTGTGAGAGTTTGAAAAGTCGAAAGTCAAAAGTCTAAAGTTGTGAGTTGCAGTATAGCAAATTTTATGTAAAAGTCAACGGGACCTGCCAACCCACCCCTACCCCGCCCAAGCGGGGAATAACAACGCTAAACCTCCCCCACCTTGTACACAAATATTCCATCCTCGACGTGGACCGGCTCATGACCGGGGATCGGGAAGGTGTAGGAAATTATTGTCGCGCCCGGCTTGCACTCTGAGAATAATTTCGGCTCCAGCTTCTTCATCGGCCCGTTCATGAGGAAGGTAAATATCACATCGGCATTCTTCAAATCAGCTTTGTAGACCGACTTCATCACCACTCGAATGTTTTTCGATAGGCCGCGCAGACGTATCATCAATCTAGACCAGATTACGAGGACCGGATTCAGCTCATAGCCGACAATCTTCGCGCCGCTCTTCGCGGCCAGGAACAGCAGCCGCCCCGCGCCAGAGCCGAGATCCACCGCCTTCATCCCATCCTTCAGACTGGCCAGCTCGATCATCTTCCTCGCCTGCTTCGAGTGGGTCGGGAGGCACGGCACGCCGATCAAAGCCGAGATCAAAATTACTACAAATAGAAATCCTAAAATTGCCGCAATCCCAAGTAAAATTATTTGCATACGACAATTATTTATTTAGCCAAAAATCTTCTTGCCGGGCGAGTAATTTACCCGCGTCGAGCGGCTCCGCCATTACTTCCTTCACAATCCGCTCCATCCTCGAACCCTGCGAACCCTTGATAAGCACTATATCACCCTCGCGCAATTTCTCCTGCAGAAATTTCCCCGCCTCGCGACTATCTGCGAAACTCGCAATCTTATTTTCGTCGATTCCCGCCTCTCTCGCGGCCGTGGCCGTCTGCTTCGATGCCTCGCCAACCGTTATGAGAAAATCAAGATTGTGTTCAGCGCAGCGAAACCCGATCTCACGATGCGACGCGTCCGTCTCCGCGCCCAGCTCAAGCATATCGCCGAGTACCGCAATATGCCGTTTCGAAGGAAGCGCCGCCAAGACCTCGATCGCGCTCCTGGCCGGCTCCG
>JBBTSL010000090.1:0-1722 GCA_038064745.1 Patescibacteria group bacterium
GAGCGCGGGACTGTTAATCCCTAGGTCGTGGGTTCGAGCCCCACCCCCGGAGCCATAAAAAAACGACACCACGGTGTCGTCTTTTTATTTGTGTCCTAGCTACATTTGCTTAAAATTCATTCTTCGGTAAGAACGTAGACAATGATGTTATGATGTGGAAATAAATTTTTCAGTCTATGACCCAGAAAAAATGGTTTTGGTACGGCATAACAACGCTTTTGGTAGTTGCATTTGTTGCAACTATTTATGCTGCTAGCCAGCAGGCTGCTCCCGTTCCTACGTCTGATGGAACTGCGCTGCCCCAGGGCAGTATGCTACGGATAGGCGAGAACGCCATCTATGTGGCTGAGCAGCCGCCGGGTAGTAATGTTAATGTTTCTGTGGCGACAATTGGCGCGCCGGGATATGTGGTTATTCATGAGGTAGAGCAAAATGATAAACCTGGAGCGATCATTGGGGCCAGCGCACTCCTCACGTCCGGCGAACATACCGACATTGTCATCAAGACGAGCCAGCCGCTTACGAACGACCAGTCTTATATCGCCATGCTTCACGCAGATAACGGCAATGGAGTTTTTGACGATGAATCTACAGATATTGACGTCATTGAAAACGGCGCTCCCGTCTGGATGATTTTCCAGACAGTCACTGGCACCAGTGGTTCATCGTTGATCAATTTGTAAGAGCTTTATTTCCAGAACCAACAATGCCTCAGCAGTAATGCTGGGGTTTTGTTATTTTTTTGGACTACTCCACATGGTGTTATCAACGGTGGGACCCTGCTATACTGAATGCTGATTCAGGCGATAGCTACATTTACTTACTTATGAAGCGTGGTTACTACATTTTGGGCACAGTGATTTTAGTCGGGATAGCTCTGACGATAGTTGCTGTTTTCAATAAGCAGAGTGAGACAAATACATCACCACCCATATTGGTAAATAATTTTGTCGATCTTAGCCAAATAGACAAGATCTCCAAATTTCGTAGTTGCCAGGGGCATACGGTGGTGCCGGTAGATGAGAGTGAAGACAAAAGAAATATGAAGCACTACTTCATTGTTAAGCCCGAATATCGAGGGCTTGAGTTAGTTGCGCTCTATGCCCCGTATGACGCCAAGGTGTCCGGGATACGTTCATCACCCGAACAGGGTTTGGAGGGAGAGATATGGTTAGACGGCGGGAGTGAATGGCAATTTAGTCTCGAACACATTCAAATTCTCGAGACGATTAATGAAGGGAGTTCGTTAAGGGCCGGGGAGTTAATCGGACATGTACCAGATAAAGGCTTTGATGTGGTGTTTGCGATCGGCGCGTCCAGTCCCAAACAAATCGATGGCTATACCAGCCCCTTTGCGGCTCTCGACTCGATTTTTTTGCACATGGGGGACAACCTGTTTTCAGAATTTCTAAAATTCGGTATTAGCGATCGGCAACAGCTTGTCTACTCCAAAGAATATCGGGACGAAAATCCATGTCTCTATAGGAATGACGAGGGTGGTCTTAACGATATTGATCACCCCGAAGATTGGGTGATTTTAACTGGTGTATCTCCGTGAACTCTCGCCCGACGAGCGACGGCTTCTTTCGTCTTCGACGTTCTTCGGTCTCGCCCAGCCGATGATCACGGTACTGTTCCCGGTGACCTTGACTGTCGTGAATGGGTTAATGGAACTGACGTGTTAAACTGCGTCAGTTTTATGTTTTGTGTGAATAGCTCTTT
>JBBTSL010000091.1:0-2365 GCA_038064745.1 Patescibacteria group bacterium
GCCGCTTTGAACTGCTGTGAATCGCTTTTCAAAGTCAGTGTGGGACGCCGATTCTTCTCCGTGTTCTTGAAGGCGCCCTGGATGATGCCGGAAATCACAAGGATGTCCGGTCGATCCTTCTCGGGCGTTTGTCTCAGGACTTCCAAGTCGCGTTCCAAGAAAGCCGGATCCGCATTTTGGTTGCCGAGCAGAGCCTCCATGATGCCATGGAACTTCACCTCAAGCTTATCGACCTTCAGCCGGATTGTTTTCACCCGCGTCTCATCGTCATGATCATCGTAGATCCGCGCCAAGTCACCGAGCGAATTGAACGTCGGCTGATGAGGCATGATCTCCGGACCAGTGAATCGCTGAATCAGTGCCACGCTCTTGAGCGTGTCCCGGAGTGAGTTGTAGTTCAGGCCCTCAGTCTCGCCAGCCTCGGCCATGGTAAGCTTCTCAGCCTTGCTGAGCTTTACCAAACCGGCATCCGCGAAACACTTGATGACCTGCTCGAGGATCTCGCTCGGCAACTTCAGTTCGCCGTCGTACTCCTCAAGCATCTTCGCGTCGAGACGAACCGTCTCACCCTTGGACAGAAGCCCTTTGAGGAACCTGCCCACCGTATCGAAGTACTTCGGGTTGAGCAATCCAACGAGCTCGGCAGTCGTGTACCGGAAACGATGCTCCCTGACGGACACTTTGCGAGCGAGATAGATGAGGCCGCCATTCTGATTCGTCAGAGCGGCGACCTTGTAGGATTTCTCCACCAACGAGCTCATGACCCACTGCGCCTCGCCCCTATCGATGTCGAGCGCGTCGACGATGATCGCCGGCGTGAGCACGATGTACTTGGCTTCGCCTCGGCCGAACAGACCGAGAACCTTCTCGGCCAGCTTCAGCTTCTTCTCTTCACTGCCCTTCTTTGGCGTTTTCATGGCTTTCTCCTTCTGCGGGTTGACTGACTGTTGTGAATCTTTCGACGACATCACGCACCACCTTTTTGTTATTGTTCGACTGAATTGTCGAAGAACTACTTCGTCCAAATGAACGGACGAATCTATTTTCAGCCTAACACAAACACTCTATAACTGCAATAGAATTTTGGGTAAAAAAATCACGGCGAAAAACCGTGTTTTTTATATTCTTTTATCTACATTTTTGTAGACCGATGATCTGTGTTGAATGATAAAAATTCTAATTTTTTCTTTTTCAATCCTAAAAATTACCCGGTAATCGCCAACTCGCAATTTTCTGTATCCTTTGATGGACCGTCGCAACGGTTTACCAAAAACATCCGGATGCTGAGATAATTTTTCTTCAATAGCTTTTTTTACCCGTTGCTTCACGGCATTATCAAGTTTTGGTATATCGTTCTTTACAACATCTTCGTGATACGAAATATTAAATTTCATACCCATGCCTGATCATGGGTAATAAATTTTGAATCCTTTTCATCTCGGACTGTTGCCATTTTATCCCACATTTGATCTTCCTCCATTTCAATCGCAAATTGAAGGAGTTCTCTGGCTTTGGTCGCGACCGGCATATCATCTCGCTTGGCGGGCTTATATAAAATAATTTCCGCGGCTTTGGACAATGTGATATTTATGCGAGTCTTTACCGTAGGCATATATTGTTGATTAATGATTACATTACAAGTGTATCAAAAGTGTATCACCTTGTCAAGTAAGAGCTAATGTGTGGAATAGGATATTGACGCAAAGGAAGGCAAACCCCCAACCCACCCCTACCCCGCCCAAGCGGGGATTTAGACCTCCGCACCCTCCCTCGTCCGGATGCGGTAGAGCCACAGCATCGTGAACCCGAGCGCCACGATGGCGAAGAGTGTGGTCGGAAGATTTAATAATTGGAAAAGATTTACCCAGAAATTCTTCGTAACTTCAAAGGTATGCACCGTACTTGGCCGACTCTTCACCTTGTTGATCGGGTCCACCGCCACCGCGAAGATAGTATGATCCCCGACTTCTAGCTCGGTAGTCTCTTGTGAGTGTTCAACCTTCCAAACTCCCTGGCTGTCGGCGCGGGTTTGATAGATCAATGCCTGAGTGCTGTGCAGGTAGACCAATACTTCCTGATTTGGGAGAGCGGTGCCGGAGAAGACGAAGGTGTCGCCGGAGATAGTCGGACTGCCGCTGACGATCTCTGGTATAGGCAACGAAGGAACCTCTATAGCGTCAACATTCGCGCGGATCAATACCGATGCCGGCGCGACTGGTAAAGTTACTTTTCGTGGAACAACCGGAAGAGCTGGTCTTTTTTTAACGTCCCCGCCTGTGGGCGCAACTGGGCGAAGGACGACTGGTGTCGAAGAAATAACCTCACTCGCAGGGCTTGGCCCCTGCGTTGTCGATGGAGCTGGAGC
>JBBTSL010000092.1:0-9656 GCA_038064745.1 Patescibacteria group bacterium
CTCGACAGTCTACGGTACTTTCGGCGGATCCTGGGGTCAGACCAGTTCGGGCGGAGCGATTGGGAACAACGCCTCAGGCAATATTATTATGGGAAATACTATGACGGTCGCCTCATCCGGAGGTAGCGTAACCACCGTCACCACTCCGCCAAGCACTCCCACCAATCTCTACAACACCGTCCCGACTCCAACGAGCATCACTATTGCCTGGACCAACACCGCCTCCAGCCCAGTTTTCTTTAATATTTCACGAATTGCCGGCAATGGCACTTGGACATTCATCACCTCCACTGCCTTAACCACACTTCAGTCGTTAGGCTTCGTCGATACAGGGCTTTTCCCCAACACTTCCTACTCATACCATGTTCAAGCCTGCTATGCCGGAGGAGCCAACTGCTCGGCTTTTTCAGACACCGTTACTGCAGTAACTCCATCTAATGTCCCCAATACACCCACCAATCTCTACAACACCGTCCCAACTCCAACCAGCATCACTATTGCCTGGACCAACACTGCCTCCAGTCCGGTATTTTTTAATATTTCACGAATTGCCGGCAATGGCACTTGGACATTTCTCACCTCCACTGCCTTAACCACACTTCAGTCATTGGGTTATGCCGATTTATCAGTTTCCCCAAGCACTAATTACTCATACCATATTCAAGCCTGCTACGCTGGAGGAGCCAACTGCTCTGTGTATACAAATAGTATTAATGTATCCACCCCAGCAGCCATCACCATTCCAAACCCACCAAGCTACCTCACCAACTCCATCGCGTCCACCCAAACAACTACTTATCTTTACTGGAATGATAATTCTTACGATGAAACTCATTTCAATCTGCAACGGCGCGTTTCCGGTGGCGCCTGGACATTCCTAGCTTCGGTGCCGTCTAGCAGTTATACATCGAAATATTATAATGATACTACAGTCCAAGCCGGCACTTCATACGAATATCAAGTTCAGGCTTGCAAATCTGGCGCCGGATGTTCAACTTATTCAAATACTTTCGCCGTCTCAACGCCGGCGCCCGCTATAGTCACCCTCATTGAACAACCAACGGCAACAATTACACCCACCACTGCCGACACGATCCCACCTTCCACCCCCACCAATCTGGCCGGTTACGCTTCGACTTACACCTACATCAACCTCACCTGGACGGCCTCCACGGACAACGTTGCTGTCGCCGGATACAAAATTTTCCGCAACGGCGTATCAATATTCAATGGTCCTTCGGTTGCCGGAAAAACCGACTACTTCTACTTTGACGATGAAGTTTTACCTGACACCGAGTACTCATACTCTGTTGTCGCTTACGACACCAGCGGGCTTCTTTCCGCACACTCTCCTCAAGTTTCAATAAAGACTTTCTCTGATTCAAACACCACCGGGTCCACCACCACGACAACTACCACCACCACGACCACTACTATTATTACCACCATTACCACCACTACCACTACTACGTCTACATCCTCCCCAACGACAGCTATCTCATACCAGACCCAGCCGACGACGAGTAGCCCAGCGGTTTTTTATTATGGCTACCTCCGAGGATTAGTCACAGACTCCTCCGGATCAGCTATCCCCTATGCTACCGCCTATATATGGAATGATTCCGGCTTGCACCGATCGGCAAGCGCCGATAGTAATGGTAATTTTTATCTCAACGTCCCGGCCGGAACATTCACCGTAGAAATCCTTCTGCCTACTTCCCGTAATGACCTTATCAAGCCACCACCGTCGAAAATTTCCGTTTCAGCTGGAGAATCCAGAGAGCTGAGAATAAATATACAAAAAATGACCGCCGTCGAAAAAATTCTGAAAGGCCAAGTAGTCCTGAACAACGCTGTCGGGACGGCAGTGACCGACGCACAAGTGAGCGCCTATAATGAGCTCACCAAACAATGGACCAGTGTGAACACTGACTCTAGCGGCTCCTACATTTTTCATCTCAGCCCCGGAAAGTGGGGCATAGACGTTCACCCGATCGATAAGTCCAACAGTTCCTGGTACCGAAGCGCGCCCCTCACCTATGTCGATTTTAACGGCGCAGATTCCGAAACAAAGGAGATGACCTTTGCTGTTAGCGCCACTGCTTCAAGGCTAACTGTAAGCCTCGTAGATGAGGCCGGTCTGCCGATCAGCGGCGCCGGCGTCAACCTCGCGCTACAAAATCAAACTGCTTCTCCGATTATTGCTCCCCAGTATAATAAATCCGACGCAGACGGCCTGGCAACTTTCTGGCTAAGGAAAGGTTCTTACTCGGTAAACGCCTTCCTGCCCGACGGAAACTACCTAAACCCTGCAACAAAAATTATCGAAGGCGCCGGAACTGAACAAAAAATTCAGCTGGTTTTCAGAAGTAATGTAACAGCCAAATCGATTATCAAAGGCACGGTCCGCCTGGAAGACGGCACGTCGGTAGAAGAAGCTTACGTATCAGCCTGGTCGAAGAGCAATGGCTTCACCGACCTCAGGAGCGACCAATTTGGCAATTTCAGCTTCCAGTCGCTGCCTGGCGATGTCTGGCATATCAGCGCCGGGAAACAAATCGACAACGCTTTTTTCAAAGCGCCGGAGACAATCATCACCGTAAAATCAGCCTCCACCTTCCTCGGCCTGACTTTGGTCAAGGTAAGCGGTTCCGCCGAAACGACGCCAGTGGTCGTCTCAACCGAAACCAGTAAACCAGCTCTGGCTGTAACCGAAAGCGGCGCCTCGATCTATGTGCCGGAGCAGTCCGTCACCACGGTTAATAACAACCCCGTAACCATCTCCGTCGCGGCTACAGCCGACGCTCCCTCTCGCTCTGATGCGCGAGTTGTCGGCAACGCCTACGATGTGAAAATCAAAGACGATACCGGAAAGGAAATTACGGAATTCAAAAACGATCTTGAAATTAATCTCCCCTATACCGATGAAATACTGAAGAATCTCGGCACCACCGCCAGCGCCATGCGGCCTAGCTACTTCGATGAAACTACCGGCGCCTGGGTGAAGATCGATAACTTTACAATCGACAAAATTAAGCATGTGGTAATCATCAGAGTCCGCCATCTGACCCGCTTCGCTCTGGTCGCTCCGGCCGACACCACCCCGCCACCGGCGCCAACTAAACTTGCGTTCTTCATAATGGCAGCCGGAGCTCCGACCCTGAGATGGACCAATCCTACGGCCGATTTCCACCATGTGAAAATTTACCGATCTGAAAGCAGTAAATCGATCGGCAAGGTTATCAATGATCTCGTGACCAAAAATAACTTCAGCGACGCTAAGCTAAAAAAGAAAACCTATTACTATACACTACGATCGGTCGACGCGGCCGGCAACGAATCCAAGAGCGCGAAGACATTGAAGATCAATGCCGCCAAGGCCACCAAGATGCCGATCCCGACCGGACTAAAAAGTGGCCAACGAGCTACCTCAGTGAAATCTCTGCAGAAGGCTCTGGTATTGGCCAGCTTCCTATCGCCGAACTTCCCCTACAATAACCTTTTCGACGATCAGACTTTCCTTGCAGTTAGAGCCTTCCAAAAACAAAATGGACTATCTAACAGCGGCAAAGTTGACGCCAAAACTGCCGCCCTATTGAATAAAATTTTGCTTCTTAACCAATAACCATGAACGGTAAAAAGATTCTGCTGGCATTCCTCGTTACCTATCTCGTTGCGACGGCGGCGGTTATTGTTTATGTTCTAAAATTCACCAATAACAATGAGTCACTTACAGCCGCTCTCTCACTGTCCTCCTCTTCCTCAAGAGGAGGTTCCCACCTCGCCGGTAACCGGGCGATTCCGTTAAATAAGGTTTTGGCGAAAGTGGTTTATTTCATACCAAACGATCTGGTCGAGGAAAAGGAGGCCGACTGGCTGGCGACAATCGACAAGACGATGAATGAGGAGCAGCGGTTCTACCGATTTCAGCTGAACGGCGCTATTGACTTCCAATATGATATTTATGAAAGCGCTGTGATTGGCAACAAGGATCATCAATTCTACGATAGCACCAGCACCGATCGGGGCAACCCGCACGCGCTGATCTCGGTCCGAGAGGAAATCATGCGAAGGATTTTCGCCGCTGATGGCGACCTATATCGGGCTGACTTCGCGAACCGATCGAACGATTATGAATTTATTATCATCATTTATGGCAGTACCGGAGCATCAGCTTTGATCTACAAGCAAAATGACGGCAGTGGAGAAGACGTGGTAAGGATCGAAGATGACGGCCCGCCGGCTATTATTCTTTCCTCCGGATTTCTGACTAGTCCGCTCTACCGCGAATTCGGCGCGACCGTCCTAGCGCACGAGATCGGACACGCTTTCGGGCTGACCGATTCCTATGATGCAGATACCGGCTCCAACCTCGAAACTGACATCATGGGCGAAGGTCGCCGACGAATTCTGACCGGCACCTATATTTCCGATAAAAATAAGAAATTATTAGGCCTATAAATTATACCCGCATGAAATTCCACGGTCTTGGCGCCAAACTTACCTCTGCCTTCGGACTCATTAGTCTGCTACCGCTTCTGCTGATGGGGATTGTTTCTATTTATGTTTTTCAGACCACCCATGAGCAGGACGTGGCCACTATGGAACGCAGCCTGCTCCGGCAAAAGATTAACGAAACACAAAAATTTATTAATGAGACGGCCGGACTATTCGAAATAAGGGTCGGCTATGAGAGTACCTCGATAATCGCCGAGAAAGATCAGCAATTTCTGCTCGAAAAACTTTTGCAGGAAAATAAATTCATCCGTGAAGCGGCCTTCATCGATATGGACGGCCTGGAAACTGTTAAGCTGTCTAGCGTACAAAACGCTACGCTGATGGGCCTCAACAACGTACAGAATTTGAAAAAGTTTACCATTGCAAAAAGTGGCAAATTATACTTGGGCGATGTGTATCAGACACAAGACGCGCCGATGATGACGATCTCAGCGCCGGTAAGAAATAGTCTGGGGCAAGTAATTATGGTACTGTCCGGAGAGGTTTCGCTAAGGCCGCTTCGAAATATTTATAGCGCTACCACGCTTGGTAATACCGGTTACCTATATGTTATCGACAAAAAAAACGTGATCGTCGGCAGCTCGGATCAGACTCTCTACGGATACAATCTGGAGAATAACGCTCAGCTTCTCTCCCTAATAAGCGTGGGAAATGAAAACCTCGTTACCAGAGCCGGGCTGAGACCAGTAAGGGTCCTCGCGCTGAACATGCCCATATCGAACCTCGGCTGGATGGCGGTGATCGAATGGCCTGTGGACGATGCCTACGCTGCCATCGGAAATTTGCGTTATGAATACGCGATCTTCTTCACGACCGTGCTCGCGCTAGTGCTGCTGATCGGCTGGCTGCTTGGCCGCCGAATCCTGAAGCCGCTCGAAACTCTCAGCCGAGGCGCGGAGGAATTTGGAAATGAAAAATTTGACTATAGAATTAAAATTGATACCGGAGACGAAATCCAGGACCTCGGCGAGATCATGAATAATATGGCCGTTGATCTGAAGCTGCACCGTCAAGCGCTCGAAAAATCACATGAAAAAATCGAAGAAGGCCTGCGCGAGATAACCAAGCTGAAAGACGACTTCATCTTCGTCGCCGCGCATGAGCTACGCTCGCCGGTCACGGTGCTTCAGGGCTATGTGGCGGAAATTTTGGAGGACGACAAAACTGTAAAACTTTTACAAAAGAAAAATCCGTTTTTCCTCGATATGATCAAGGGTATCGAAGTGTCCAAAGATCGCCTCTCTACTCTCGTCGACGACCTCCTCAACATCGCGCGTATGGAAGCCGGGAAATTCAAGATTACCCTGGAAGATAATGTTGACATAAACGAAACGGTGAAGCCGCTCGTGAATAGTATGAATCAGTTCGGCAAACCGCGTGGCATTAAACTAGAATTCAAAACGAAAGGAAAGGTTCCACCGCTAAGGGTTGACCCGAGCCGCATCAATGAACTGCTTACCAACCTCGCCTCGAATGCGATAAAATATAACAAGGATAATGGGAAAGTGACGATCACGGCCTCATTTGAAAAGAAGCGTATCTATTTGGATGTAGCCGATAACGGTATCGGCATGAGCGACGAAGATCAGAAGCATTTGTTTGAAAAGTTCTGGAGATCGGACGATGTTCATGCCCTGCAGGGCACCGGCCTAGGACTATTCATCGTGAAGCATATGATCGAGCAGATGGGCGGGAATATTTCGTTTACGTCCGTGAAGGACAAAGGCACTACCTTCCGATTTGATCTACCGGCGGTGTAACATCGTTTACGCAGTCGGCTTCTCGCCCCCTCCCCTTTCCAAGGGGAGGCGAGGAGGGGTTTGCCTTCCTTTGCGACTCGAACCATTCGAACCCGTCACGCGTGCTCACAGGACGGCAAACCCCCTCTAACTCCCCCTTGGAAAGGGGGAGGAGCGAAAAAAATCCCGCACTTTTACGGTGCGGGATTTAAAATACTTTACTCTCTTAAAACGAGAAATTGCTCATCATCCCCTCCGCCTCTTTGAAACTCGCGGTCGGACCTTCAAGGCGAATCAGATACGTGCTCTTTTTATAGCTCGCCGGATAGACGTCCACTATCATATAGGCCGTGGAGCTCACTGTAATCTCAAATGATTTGGAGGTAAGACCTCTCCAGGTCGAGGTAGAGGTAAGAGACGCGCCTTTCGGATCCAATACTTTCAGCTTGCTGACACTCAGAAACATCTTATTGTTATCACGGTTGGTGAGTAGGACGCTATCCACACCATGCGTCAGATGCCAGCTCAGCGGATAGTCAAATTTAAATTTCGCAAAACTATTTTCCTCATAACTTTGTCGCACTGATTGCAATCTGCCCGCCAGATCATTTTCAAATTTCGTCCGCAAATCCCGCGTAACCTGGAGTACCTGATCAGAGACGATACCCTGAATCTGCTGTTCGATCTGGGCGTTATTGACAGTCTGGCATGTAAATCCGACCAGGGTCAACGCCATACTGGTGAATACCAGCATCATGGCCGCCTTGATTGGCAATGCAGACGACGGGACTTTGGATTTTGCGCCAACCTTCCGCTCCATCGCGGCGATGCGCTCGCGTGTCCGAAGCACCGTATCCGGGTTGAGTGAGATGCTATCGATCCCCTCCTGCACCAGGAATTCCGCGAATTCCAGATGATCGCTCGGCGCTTGCCCGCAAATACCCACCTTACGCCCACACTCATGAGCAGTCTTGATAACCTCCCGAATTAATTTCTTCACTGCCGCGTTGCTCTCATCATAAACGTGAGCGACCAACGCCGAGTCGCGATCCACCCCGAGAGTTAGCTGGGTTAAATCATTCGAACCGATGCTGAAGCCGTCGAAAATTTCCGAAAATTCTTTCGCCAAGATAACGTTCGCTGGTATTTCGCACATCACGATCACCTGCAGGCCATCCTTGCCGCGCTCTAAGCCGAATTCCTTCATAACGGCGAGAACCTTCTTGCCTTCCTCGACCGTGCGGCAGAACGGCACCTCTACAGTCAAATTTTTCAACCCCGATTTTTCACTAACTTTCTTGATCGCCTCGCATTCTATCTTGATTGCCGGCTTTTATTTGGGATGATAATAACGCGAAGCGCCTCGCCAGCCGATCATCGGATTCTCCTCCTTCGGCTCATACTCAGCCCCGCCGATCAGAGTGGAATATTCGTTAGTCTTGAAATCAGAGAGCCTGACGATCACTTCATTGGGATAGAACGGCACCGTGATAAATCCGATCCCTTCCGCCAACCGATCGATAGCGTATTGCACTTTGTCGGAATAGCCAACCGTCAGATCATCAATCTGCTTCTTCACTTTCTTATCTTTAATTTTTTTGTAATTAATCAGCGCCAACGGATGAATTTTTATGAAATCAGTATAAATAAATTCCTCGCGCGCCAGGCCGACGCCATCATTCGGGATCATCGCGAACGAGAACGCCTTCCTCGGATCGCCGACGTTCATCATCACCTTGGTACGCATTTTGCCGACATCCTTGATCTCGGTCTTCTCAACTTCAAACGGCAGAATACCTTCATAAACATGGCCGACTTCTCCTTCAGAACAAGCGACTGTGACCGGATGACTTTGCTTTAGCAGTTGGCGGGCTTTGTTGGCGCCCACGATACACGGCACACCAAGCTCGCGGCTGACGATGGCCGCGTGCGAAGTCTTCCCGCCCTGCTCGGTCACGATCGCGCCGGCAATCCTCATGATCGGCTCCCAATCCGGGTCAGTAATCCTCGTGACCAGTACCTCGCCTTTCTTAAACTTCTTCATTTCACTCGGCGAATTTATAATATTAACCTTGCCCTGGCCGATACGCTGACCGACGGCCGTGCCGGTGAGGAGAACCTTGCTGTGACGCCCAAGTTTATATGTTTCCATCGCGGTCACCGATTGTTGAGATTTGACTGTCTCGGCGCGCGCCTGAACGATATAGAGCTGGCCGGTCGCGCCATCTTTGGCCCATTCGAGATCCATCGTCCGTTTAAATGTTCCTCCACCTGCATCCCCCACTTTGCCAGAGTTAATACCTCGTCATCGGTCAGAGAAAATTTCCTCTGATCGGCCGGCTGAACCTTCTGTTGCTTGGTGCCGATTCCGGATTTTCCGTAGGTCAACTTAACCTCTTTGCTGCCGAGACGCTTGCTAAATAATGAGGGAAATCCAGTCTTAACCCCTTCTTTGAAAACATAAAATTGATCCGGCGTCACCCTGCCTTTGACTACGTATTCGCCTAGTCCATACGAGGAATTAATCAGGACAACGCCTTTGTATCCTGACTCGGTATCAAGTGTGAACATCACTCCGGAAGAAGCGAGGTCTGAGCGCACCATCTGCTGAACGCCGACCGAAAGCGCGATCTGCATATGATCGAAACCTTTGTCCTCGCGATAAGAAATCGCACGATCTGTGAAGAGCGACGAAATGCATTTCTTTACCGACTCCATAACCTCTACATCGCCGTTTACATTGAGGTACGACTCCTGCTGACCGGCGAAACTCGCGTCCGGCAGATCCTCTGCCGTCGCGCTGCTTCGGACCGCCACATCCACATTTTGTCTTTTGCAGAATTCACTTAGCTCTTTGTAGGCCGCGATAATCTCCGCCCGCATCGCCGCCGGAAACTCCGACTGAAGGATCATGGCGCGAATTTTTACTCCAGCCACATGCAAGGCGCGGACGTTCTTCACATCGAGGTCAGCGAGAATCTTTTTGATTTTTTTATCAATTTTATTTTCAGAAATAAAAAAACGATAAGCCTCTGCCGTCAGGGCAAAGCCATTGGGAACCGGCACGCCTTTCTCGAGGAGTTTGCTATACATTTCTCCGAGTGAAGCGTTCTTGCCGCCGACAGAAGGAATGTCTTCAATCGTCAAATCTTTGAACCAGCGGATGAAGTTGGACATAATTATAAAAATTTTTAAGTAGCATTAGTATATCACACTTCAATCATTTTCAGAAACTCCTTCTCATCCACAACCCTCACCCCCAGCCTTCTCGCTTTTTCCAGCTTGCTTCCGGGGTTCTCGCCGGCAACAACTGCAGTAGTTTTGCCGCTTACCGACCCGCTCACTTCCCCGCCCAGAACCTTTATTTTTTCTTTGGCTTCATCGCGACTCATCGAACTC
>JBBTSL010000093.1:0-2102 GCA_038064745.1 Patescibacteria group bacterium
GTATAAATAAACACCATTCCTATCAACGTCAGTTGTTACAAAAATTTCATTGGCAGAATTTACTGAAATGATTATTTGAGCGTTGGGCGTACTTTGACCGAAAATCGCGATGTTGTCGCCTTTTTTTACTTCACTTTTATCCACCGCGATGGTAGGAGCCAGGAAAATTCCGGAGACATTGGTAGTGGCTCCAGTTGTGACTGAAACCGGAAAAGTTAACAGACTTGAGCGGTTGCCCTTGCTATCTTCACTGTACAATGAAAAAATATAATTACCGGCTGTTAGATTGGTTAGAGTTATCTGAAAATTGGCATCGGAACCAGATATCGAAGTTGCGACCACTTGAGCGTCCTTCAAAAGAGTGACGGTACTGCCAGGATAAGCTCGGCCCGAGAAGACCACTGTAGTCTGAACTGCCGCCGATCCTCCCCCACCTCCCCCGCCTCCTCCGCTACTGGCCGGCGGCGTCACAGCCACGGCGACTGGCGCGGCGGAAGCTTGAGTCGAAGTGACGACCGGATTGCTATAGAAATCAAGCGCTCGCACGACAAAATAATAAGTAGCGCCATTGGTGAGGCTTGACCTCGTCGAGCTAAGGACGCTACCAACATTTGTATAGGTATATGGCCCACCCGATACCGTCGCCTGACCAACTTCATAAGTAGTAACGTTGATACCGAGACTTCCCACGGCCGAGCTCCAGCTGAGCGCGACCGAAGCATCGCCGGCGGTCGCTGCAATCACCGGCGTCGAGACGGACGAAAAATATAAAAATCCGGCTCGGCCGATAAAATTGGTACTTGAGCTCTGCCCTATCACCATCTCTCCGCCGCTTGTATATAGCTGGAAATTAGTCGAAGTTGATTTACCACCGGAAACATTTACGATCGGATCGCGGTTAATAAAATTAGTCGATGTATAATCGGTGGCGCGCGCGAATGCTACGAAGCCAAGTAGCGCAAAAATAAATACGAATAACGATGATTTTCTATACATAAAGGTTGTCTTTATTATATCAAAATACACCATGTAAGTACACGGTGCTTTTTTGTAACTCTCACTCGACAAACGCTCGGAGGACAATGTTGGCTCCTCCCCCTCACCAAGGGGGAGCTAGAGGGGGTTTGCCGTCCTTTGAGCAAACGTGACATTGTCCGGTGGTCGCAAAGGAAGGCAAACCCCACCTAACCTCCCCTTGGAAAGGGGAGGGAGCGATACGAAACGATAACAAAAAACACCGTGCTCGTACACGGTGCTTTGTTGATAATTTTGAAACTCGCCTATGGTGTTGCTTCCGATGCCGCGGCCGGAGTCGGAGCTACCGGCGTGCCGATATTGATCGGAGCTACCTCGATAATCTTATTCTGAGTTGGGTTGTACATATAGGCTTTGCGGGCGCCGGTGTAGATCAGGACTTTGTCGCCGAGGCTGGCGTGAGCGAAGAATGGCTGTTCGGCCTTGAGTCTGGCAGGGTCGGTGACAGTCGCAATCGTCGGCGTCTCGCCGGAAGGCAGCACAATCAACTTCCCTACTTTATCGATGAGAGCCTGATTGGCCTGTTGTACCGCCTGTTGAGAGCTCTGCTTCAATGACGATGTCTGGCGGTAAAAATAAATCGTAGAAACGGCAAAGACCAGCACCAACACCGCGAGTCCGAAGAGGGCAACTTTACCTTTGTCCAAATTTGTTCCCAAGCTCGTTTCCAAACTTTTGTCCAAGGTCGTATTTTTAATCATAATCATATTTTAAAATATTTAAACCTTACAAAATCAGTATAACACACTTCAATACTAGCGTAAACTCCCGATTATTTTTTCTTCAAAATGCTAACGATTTTTGGCAATAATATTTTAGCGCAAGTGGGACAAAAATTAAAATTGTTGTAATAATTATCCAATCCTTGTGACTCTAAATTGACGTTATTGAGTGTCAAAGAAATCCACCCCTCACGCGTAGACCCCTGTTTCTTTTTGCATTTATCGCAGTAGGTTATTGTGGACATACAAAGGATAAAATTTTACTATTCCATTCTACCAGAGTTACAGATAGCGGGTCAAATGCGGTGTCCGTAACTATTCATATAATACTTCCGAGAAGGTAGT
>JBBTSL010000094.1:0-1061 GCA_038064745.1 Patescibacteria group bacterium
TGGCGTCAGCGAGGAATTCGCGCCGGCGGGAGATCGCGAGCTTCACCAGTTCGGCGATGATAGGGGAGAGGATGGCGAGTACGACGCCGACGACCATGAAAATGGCCCCAAGTTGTCCACCACCCTCGCGGTCGCGATGTCGGCCGCCAAACATTAGCTGGCTTCTGAGGAAAATTTGCGCCATGATAGAGATCGCGCCAACTAGGACGGCGACCAGCATCATAAATCTGATGTCATAATTTTTCACGTGCGAAAGTTCGTGGCTGATGACTCCCTCTAGCTCTTCGTTTTTTAATTTTTGAATAGCACCGGTCGTGATGGCGATCGAGGCGAGTTCGGGTTTTCGGCCGGTCGCGAAGGCGTTGATGGCCGGATCGTCGATTAGATAAATTTTTGGTACGGGCATCCCGGTTGAGATACAGAGATTTTCTACCAGGCGATAAACATATTTATTTTCTTCCGAAGTTATCGGCCGCGCGCCGCTGGTCCAGAGAGCGATCTTGTCACCATGAAAGTAGGAGATCGAGGTGCTGAACAGAGAAAAAAGAATCGCGAACCAGACGCCGGCGTAGGATGTGTCGCCCTGCGCCCGGCTGAAGACGTAGCCGAGACCGATAATGACGGCGATAAAAACCATCATCAGGATGATTGATCGGCGTTTGTTGGAAGCGATTTCAGAGTACATAATAATAATTGGCGACCTAGACCTCACCCCGCCTCTCCTTATGAGGAGAGGGGAAACAACGCTTCCTTCTCCTTCAAGGAGAAGGCTAGGATGAGGTCCTGTCGTTTGTCGGTCAATTAAAATTTAACCTTCACATTCTCCTTCTCATTTTCCGCAGCCGCGAAGAATTCGAAAGCGGTGAATTTTAGAGCGTTCGCGAAAATGTTAGTAGGAAAAATTTGAATTTTAGTATTGAAGTCACGGACATTGCCATTGTAGAATCTTCGGCTGGCTTGGATTTTATTTTCGGTATCGGAAATCTCATCTTGAAGTTGCAGGAAATTCTGGCTGGCCTTCAGCTCCGGGTAGTTCTCACTCACTGCGAATAGTGTTTTCA
>JBBTSL010000094.1:1071-4066 GCA_038064745.1 Patescibacteria group bacterium
AGAGCTGATTTTCGGCCGCCTCCTTGTCTTTCAGGCTGGCGTTCTTGTTATCATGCGCACTCATCGCGGCTGTTCGGGCCTCGGTTAATTGTACGAGAGTTCCGCGTTCGTGAGTCAGGTATCCCTTCACCGTTTCCACCAAATTTGGGATGAGGTCATAGCGTCGTTTCAATTGGACATCGATATCGCTCGCGGCTTCGGCGACACGATTTTTACTTTGGATCAGGCTGTTGTACATGCCGACGATCCAGAGGAGGACGGCGGCGAGGACTGCTATGACGATGAGAGTTGGACTCATAGATTTTACTTAATATTTAACACTTCACATTATTTCGCTGGTAGTATATAATGGTTAAAGGTTTTTTACAAGATTTAGGCTATGCTTACGGTATGTTTACGCTGATTATATTTATTGCGGTTCTCGCCGTTCTTGTTTTGTCACATGAATTCGGTCATTTTATTGTGGCTAGATCTTGTGGAATCAAGGTTGAGGAGTTTGGTTTCGGATTTCCGCCCAGATTAATCGGGATTCGACGGCTACGATTTGGCGGGAAGAGTCGGTGGGAAATTATTTGGAGCAAAAGACAGCTGGAGCAAACTCTGGAGCACGAACATACCAGTACTATTTATTCAATTAATCTGATTCCGCTTGGTGGATTCGTGAAGATTAAGGGAGAAAATTCCGAAGATGAAACCGCCCACGACGTCGACAGTTTCAGCTCGAAGAAAATCTGGCAAAAGGCTGCCGTACTCATTGCCGGCGTTGCTTTAAATTTTGTCTTGGCCGCCGCGCTGCTCTCGGTCGGGTATATGATCGGCATCCCGTCCTTCGGAGACGAAGCTGGCCCCAATAGTAATCTTCTGATTGCAGATATTTTACCCGATAAGCCGGCCGCTTTGGCCGGGCTTCTGGTCGGGGATAAAATTATCAAAATTGACGCCATCGAACATGCTTCGGTGTCGCAATTCCAAAGCTACCTGAACTCTCATCGTGCCGAACAAATCATGTTTACGATCGAGCGCGAAGGCAAAATTATTCTGAAAAATATTCAGCCGGCGCCGCTTGAAAATGATAAGTATGGGATCGGCGTGGCGATATTACCGGAGGGTAAAATTCAGTATCCATGGTATCGGGCGATTTACGAGGGGACGGTCAATGCCGGTAAATATTTGGTGATGATTTTTGTCGGACTCTGGTCGTTGCTTCGCGGATTATTTTCAGGCGCCAACATGGATGGGGCGGTCGCCGGGCCGGTCGGGGTGGCGGTCCTCACCGGTGAGGCGGCGCGACTTGGCTTCGTCTATCTCCTTCAACTTACCGCGCTATTGTCACTCAATCTTGCCGCGGTAAACATCCTCCCGATACCGGCGCTCGACGGCGGCAGATTATTTTTCGTGCTGTGGGGAGGAATTTTTCGCAAGTCGATCGCTCCGCGGATTGAGCAGATTATACACACCGTGGGCTTCGTTTTATTATTATTTTTAATTGTGTTGGTGACCGTGAAGGACATCGGATCCTACGGTGGCGCGTTCACACTTTGGTGGAATAATTTTTTTAGATTTTAATATGCCGTCTGATATTCAAAAGTTTGAATCTGACGCGCTCGGAGCTATCGCCGGGGCGAAGGACAAGTCTGAGCTGGAGGGCGTGGAGAACAAATTGCTTGGTCGCAAACAAGGCGAATTTACTTCGCTTATGAAAGGCATCAGCGAACTTACCGCCGAGGAAAAGAAAGCGGCCGGAGCGCGCCTGAATGAACTCAAAAACAAATTAACGGAGGCGATTGGTCAGAAGCGCGTCGGCTTTGAGAGCGCTGCCTGGGATCAGATTGCAGAGGCCGAGAAGGTAGATCTGACCGCGCCATCTTTGCCGCTGAAGAAGTTCGGTCATTTCCATCCGAATACCCTGGTCCAACGCGATCTCGAGAACCTGTTTACTTCGATGGGGTTCGCGGTGCTCGATGGTCCGGAGATTGAGAGCGATTATTATAATTTTACCGCTTTGAACATTCCGGAGACTCACCCGGCTCGCGATCTCCAGGATACATTTTATGTGAAAAACCCAAATCCCAATGACCAAACCCCAAGCCGATTGGTGATGAGGACGCATACGTCGCCGATGCAGATCCGGGCGATGCAGAAATACGGCGCGCCATTACGCGTGGTGATCCCGGGGAAATGTTATCGCAACGAAGCGACTGATGTACGCCATGAACACACTTTTTATCAGTTCGAAGGATTGGTAGTAGATGAGAGGATAAATTTTAGCCACCTGAAAGGCGTACTCGAAATTGTCGCGAGGCACCTCTATGGAGAGAAGACCGAGGTTCGCCTGCGTCCAAAATATTACCCATTCGTCGAGCCGGGTGTGAATGGCGAGGTTACTTGTTTCAATTGCGGCGGAAAGGGCTGCCGACTTTGTAAAAATTCCGGTTGGTTAGAAATTTTTGGCGCCGGCATGGTACACCCCAGTGTCTTGCTCGAGGGTGGTATTGATTCCAAGAAATACACCGGATTCGCGTTCGGCTTCGGTCTCACGCGCCTTGTGATGTTGAAGTACGGCATCGATGATGTGCGCCTGCTCGAGAGTGGGAATATGAAATTTTTAGAACAGTTTTAGTATGTTGATTTCTTATCAGTGGCTCCGCGATTTCGTTAAACTTCCTGATTCGATGAAGCCGGAAGAAATTGCGGAAAAATTAAAGTTAAGTACCGTCGAAGTCGAGGGTGTCGAGAGTTTGGGCGCTCAGCTTGAGAATATTGTAGTTGGAAAAATTCTGAAGTGCGACAAACACCCGGGCGCCGATAAATTGAAGGTTTGTGAGGTCGATATTGGAGGCGAAAGGGCGACGATAGTTTGCGGCGGCAGCAATGTCGTCGAGGGTATGCTGGTAGCGGTGGCCAAGATTGGCGCGAGGGTGAAGTGGCACGGCGAAGGTGAATTGGTAACTTTGGAGAGAGCCACTATTCGCGGCGTTGAATCCAGCGGGATGAT
>JBBTSL010000095.1:0-6132 GCA_038064745.1 Patescibacteria group bacterium
GGCAAGGTTAAGCGAAGAAACGAACGAGTCATCCGACGCGTTGGACTACGCTATCTGGCAGACTGCTCCGCTTGTCAGCTCAAAATAGCCGTGATATAGTAAAAATGAATTAAATAATTTAATAGAATATGAAATATTATATTACTTATGAAAAGGATGATCGTGGTGGCTATGTTGCCGCGGCGCCGGCTATACAAGGATGCGCGGTGTATGGTAGAACGCTGTCGTTAGCGCATCGTAAAATTCAATCCGCCATTCAGGAGTGCTTGGAAGTGAGACGTGAATTTATCAATAAAGTTCCGAGGGAATCCTTGACACCAGCGCAGGTGCGGCGTTTTTCCTTTGTGAGCCTGCCTGATTATGCCAAAGGTTAAACCAATTGGATATGCGGCGTTTGCTCGCAAACTTGGGCACGCCGGCTACATTGCAGTGCGCAAAAGTAAACATACAATTTATTTTCATCCCGTTAAGCAAATTACCATACCTCTGCCGCATCAGCATCGTGGCGATATTCCAAAAGGTTTGCTTCATAAACTGATTAAGGAGATGGCAATCACGGTCGAAGATTTTGAACAACTATAAACAACAGCCGCTAATAAAAAAAATCCTAAAACAAAAAAAGTCCAGCGTAGCTGGACTTTTTTATTGAGGCCGCGAACTGGTATTTATTTTATCTTGTTCTTACATCGTTCCCTCCCCTTTTAGGGGAGGGGCAGGAGAGGGGTATTCGCAGGTCATTCATAGTTCGTGGGAATTCTCCCTCCTCCGCCCTCCCCCTAAAAGGGGGAGGGAATTGATGAGAATGGTTTGACTAACAGACAAATTTGGTGTACACTTTCGGTACACTTAATTTTAATAATATTTTTTATGGTTACCAAACTTATCGGCGTCAAAGAATTTCGTCAGAATATGGCGAAATATATGGCAGATGGCAGCCGCTACGGCTGGCGGTATGTTGTATTAAGTAGGAACAAACCGATCGGAGAGGTGAGGCCATTTTCTAAAAAGAAAGCTACTTTTGGTAAACTCGCAGCTGAAATAGCTGAAGCGAGGGCAGACGTGAAGGCTGGGCGGGTGTATTCTGCTACCGAGGTTCGACAACACTTAGGATTATAATGTGCGGGGGCAACTGTCTTACGCCGCTTCGGCCAGAAACGATTTAGAACATTTAGATCCTAACGTGGCCAGGCGCATTCTTGATAAGCTTGATTGGTACGTGATGCAAGAGAATCCACTTCGTTTCGCCGAACATCTGACGGATTCGCCACACGGTGAGTATCGTTTTCGAGTGGGTGATTATAGGGTTTTGTTTGATGTCAGGCGCGGGATCATAATAGTATTAGAAATTCTCCGCATCAAACATCGCCGAGAGGTGTACAAATAAACGCAAGACCTCACCCTGCCCTCTCCTTGAAGGAGAGGGGTGACTATGGCTTCCTTCTCCTTCAAGGAGAAGGTGAGGATGAGGTCTAGTCGCTAAATTAAAACAACAACAAAAAAAGTCCAGTGCAAACTGGACTTTTTTATTGAGGCCGCGAATCGATGTTCTGTCCGCGGTCAACACTTCGCGGCGGGGGTGTTGCGCGGGTTAGGGAGTTTCATCTTCAAAAATTTTGGCCGGCTGCCAATCTTTGGCCGGCTTTTCATTCTCGAGGAGGTTCTTTATCTTTAGCTCTGTCACTACTCCTCTCGCATTAACGGCGATGGTACCGAATGGCAAGTGTCGTTTTTTACCAACGAGGAAGGTTTCAAGGATTTTGAGATCTTTGGCGGTGTAGCCAGTATCGCAGAGATCTGAGGAGAATAGCATCGCCAGATTGCGGAGTTTTTTGCCTTCTGGCGGCATACTATCGCGCGTTTCGTCGGGCATAGCGCATGGTACCCGCGAGCATCCCCCAGAGCGCCTCAGCAAGAGATTTTTGGCAGGGTTTCGGCGGCACTGAGTAAACGCCAGGAGTTAAAGAAACGGGATGATCATCTGCTGGCAGATCAGGCCGTTTTTCCGCGACAAGTCGTCTCAGTTCATCGAATGATCTACAACGCTTTTGTTTTTTCATTTCCTATTTCCTTTTGTGAAGTTGAACCGTATTTATCTTATAGTGTATCAGTAGCAGTGTCAACGCATTGATTTATTTTTTTTAGTGGTTAAATACTATTATTAATTATTTGGTAGACGTAGTCAGGCTTAGTGTGATATACTTTTTTGGTATGAAACCACTAGCCAAGGTGAAATGTGAGTGGTCGCCTAAACTAGCTTACGTCATAGGCTTAATAGCGACCGACGGTTATATTTCAATCGATGGTCGACATGTATCATTTACTTCTAAGGATTTAGAACTAGCTGAGTTGTACCGAGACTATCTAGGTTTGGATAATAAGATTGGAAAAAAAGCGCGTGGCGGAGAGTTAGAAAAGAAATATTTTGTAGTTCAATTTGGCGATGTGTTATTTTATAGGTTTTTATTAGGTATTGGATTAACTCCAAAAAAGTCAAAAACAATCAATGCTTTAAAAATTCCTGAAAAATATTTTTTTGATTTTTTTCGCGGCTGTATTGATGGTGATGGATCGATAGGATGGTTTTTTCATCCGGAAAGCAAGTTGCCGCAGTTTAGGGTTCGCTTGGCATCAGCCAGCAAAAATTTTCTAAAATGGATTCAATCGCGAATGTTGCGCTATGGAATTAAGCCGTATATTTGTAAGTCGAGGGACATCTTTCAGCTTTCATTTGCCAAAGAGGCCTCGACAAAATTATTAAAACTAGTATATTATAGGGGCTTTCCGGCCAGTCTTGGCCGGAAATATGAAAAAGCAAAGAAAATAATGCGGGTGTAGCCGAACTGGCATAGGCGCTTGCCTTAGGAGCAAGTTCCCGAAAGGGAGTGGAGGTTCGACTCCTCTCACCCGCACAAATTCTATGTCCCACCCCCAAAAATATTTCTGGGCGGTAGTATTGTCCGCCATCGTCCTCGGCTTCGCCTGGCCGGCGCCGGGATTATTTTTGAAACCCTCGCTTCAATATTTGCTGATGGCGATGATGTTTTTTACACTGCTCAAGATAGACTTACGCACGTTTAAAAAATCCTTGTCGATCTGGTGGCGGTATTTCATTTTATTATTCTTAATTTTCATCGTACCGGTCGCCATCGTTTTTTTATTCCGATCACTGCTTGAGCAGGAGGTTTTCATCGGGCTAATTATCGTCGCGGCCGCTCCTTCGGCGGTATCGGCGGCCTTCCTATCAGACCTACTCGGCGGCGAGCCGGCTAAGGCGTTGGTCGCTTCCACCCTCTCACACCTAGTCAGTCCTATCGCGACTCCATTTCTGGTTTATCTTTTTGCCGGACATGAGATATCGATCAATTTCTGGGAGATGCAGCTGCTTATTTTAAAATTAGTTTTTATCCCATTATTTTTGGCGCAGGCGGTTAAGTATTTTAATTGGGATAAATTTTTTACGAATAAATCCTCTTCGATAAATACCTGGCTATTGTTTATTTTGATCTGGGGCGCGATGGCGCCGGCCGGGGGAATATTTTTTACCAATTTTCGTCAGGTTTTTTTGTTATTTTTGATTGTGCTTATAATTATGGCCGCGGAGATCTTTCTCAGCGCTCGATTTGGCAGAACCGCTAAGGAGGATGTTACCTGGGAGGTGGTGGATACCTACAAGAATTTTATTTTGTCTTCGGTGATCGCTATCACGATGTTCGGCCCGACCGCCGTCCTCGGGTCGGTGGTCTATGCGATTGCCAATAATTTTGTTATTATTTATTTACAGTTTAGGAAGAAGTAATTCTGATAAAATTAGAAATTCATGCCAAAGCGTATCATCATCGTCCACGGCTTCGCCAGCTCCCCGAAGATGTACTGGTTTCCGTGGCTGAAAAAAGAATTAGAAAAAGCCGGGCACAAAGTCGAGGCGCCGCAGATGCCGGATCCGTTTACTCCAGTGATTGAGGAGTGGATTCCTTTTTTATCCAAGGTTGTCGGAATACCTGACGAAAATACTTTTTTTATCGGCCACAGTATCGGCTGCCAGGCGATTATCCGATATTTGGAAACACTTCCCGCGGAAACAAGAGTTGGAGGAGCGATTTTCGTCGCGCCGTTCATCGTGTTGCCGGAATTAGAGAAGGATGTGGTGAAGCCCTGGGTGCAAACGCCCATCGACTTCGAAAAGGTAAAGAGGATCCTGCCCCGGAGCACGGCAATATTTTCCGAAGATGATCCGCTGATTCCGATTGAGAATAAAAAACATTTTGAAAATAAATTAAACTCGAAGGTTATCTCTCTCATTTGGTTCAATCATTTTGTTTCCGTCATTAAATTGCCGATTTTTCTCGATGAGTTTATGTTGTTGTTATGAGTGAAGCAAGGGAATTGGCCGGCCGGCTTAGGACTGATTTGCCGGAGCTTAATTTGCATGGTTTTTTTGTTGATGAAATCGACAATAGGATCGATCAATTTTTATTTGAAAATTTTAATAACGGTAATCTGAACGTGAAAGTTATTTACGGGATTGGAACCGGTAGATTGCACGACGCTGCCTTGAAATTTTTAGCGGCCCACCCCCTTGTGGAAAAAGTTCTAGACGAAGGGGGCCATTGTGCTGTATTATTATGTCATAAAAATTAATTATAATTTCATATGTCAATAACAACATTGACTCTCGAGGATATATTTTTGGAAATCAGCGATCTCGCGCGCGATCAGGGTATAGGTGAGAAGGAAGCTTGGGACGAATTAATCGATGAGGTGATCGAGGGGCACCTTGACCTCGGAGAGCTTGACCTCGAACAGGACACCGAGGGTATGAAGGAGCTCCTCCGGGCTCGCTGGTTGGCTTTCAAGAAGGAAAGCGCCGTTGCCAAGGCCGAGGAGGATATGGTTGTCGAGGAAGTGGATGTGCTAGTTGAACCAAAGGAAAAGGATGACGAACTGGATGATTTGAAGTCAGAGGAAGAGGATTATTAGAGCATTTATTTTTAGTCATTCTAGGTCATTCTGTAAACAAATAATAGCTTGCAAAGGGGGCTATTTTTTGTGTATAGTAGCCATGTCGTTAAACTCAAAATATGGAAAATCCTAATTTTCTAAAGCAAAAATATAATCTTCACAACACGCCGGAGGTAGAATCCGCCGCGAAGCGAGTGGCGGCTCGCACCGAGAAGGAGGTTCCTCAGGATCCAGTTTCACGCATCCAAAATTATCTCGACCGGTTCACTGAAATTGTCGAACGCAAAGAGCCGGCTAAGCGGGAACGCGGCATCGAAGCCTTAAAAAGAGTTTTGCATGATAAATTTATCATTAAGCCGGAGGAAATTTCAAATAGCTATTTTGAAACTCGACAGCGCCTGGATCGCGAACAGGGTCGTGGAGATATTGAAATAACTGCGGAGAAGCGGGACCAATTAACGGAGGTAGTAATTACCGATCAAAAGGGTTCGCTTGATCAATGGATTGATTATCTCTCATCAGAGGATGCCACGTACCCAGATTGGCTTAAGTACTATGCTTTTCGCAGTATTCTCGGGATGGGAGAATATGACAAAGAAAAAAAGCAATTCACGAAAAGATCAAAAGGAACGGTGAAGCTATTCCCTGATCTCAATCGGGAAGCGCTTGCTTATGTCCTCGATGCTATTTCGAAGAAAGCGAAAAAGGAGGATATAAATATTCAGACGGAAAGCGAAGGGGACAGAAAAGAATTTGAAAAATTGCTCGAAAGTGAAAACTTTTCGAAACTTTACGCCTTCGCGATTGACAAGACCACGCCGGCCACCGAATCCGCCTTGGCTAATACTCGCGGAGAATGGGTGAAATACCGTCAGGGTCGCGACCATCTACCGCTCGTCAAATCTCTGCAGAGCCACGGCACCGGTTGGTGTACGGCCGGCGAATCAACGGCCGAAGCCCAGCTTAAAAATGGCGACTTCTACGTGTATTATTCATTGGATGAGAATGGAAAACCGAATATCCCAAGAGCGGCCATTCGCATGCGAGGTAAAAGTATCGTCGAGGTGCGTGGCATTGCCGCCGATCAGAATTTGGATCCATACATCGGAGAAATAGTGCAGATGAAAATGCAAGAATTTCCCGACGGCAAAGCCTACGAGAAGAAGGCTGGCG
>JBBTSL010000096.1:0-9508 GCA_038064745.1 Patescibacteria group bacterium
ATCCAGGCCGCTTCGCGAATTGCCCGCGAAAATGGCCAGCCACAGATCGAGCCACCGCATCTATTTTTGTCGTTCCTGCGCGATCACGAAGGCACGGTTACCTCTATCATTCGAAAGCTTAACGGCAACGCCGCGCATCTGCAGACCGCGGTCCAAAATTTAATTAATCACTTTCCGAAGCAGGGGTCGGTGATGGATGAGGGAGCGGTAGGCCAGATCATGCTCAGCCAATCAACGCTTCATCTGTTCCAGACCGCGGGAATGGAAGCAAAGAAAATGGGAGATGAATACATCAGTATCGAACATCTGTTCCTGGCATTTCTCGTTACGAGGAATCCGCTCAGCGATATACTATCCCCGCTCGGCATCGGCTACGACTCCGTGCTAAAAGTTCTAGCCGGCATAAGGGGAAACCAAAAAGTGGACTCACCCGAGCCGGAAAGCAAATATAATGTCCTCGAAAAATACGGCAAGAATCTTACGGACCTCGCGCGCAAAGAAAAAATCGATCCTGTCATCGGCCGCGACGACGAGATCCGGCGCGTTATGCAGATACTCTCGAGACGCACCAAGAATAACCCGGTACTGATCGGCGAGCCCGGCACCGGCAAGACTGCCGTGGCAGAGGGACTCGCCCAGCGCATTGTGAACGGCGACGTGCCGGACTCGCTGAAAAATAAAGAAATTATTTCTCTTGATATCGGGTCGCTCGTCGCCGGCACCAAATTTCGCGGTGAATTTGAAGAACGTCTGAAGGCCGTACTCAAAGAAATTAATAATGCGGCCGGGAAAATTATCCTTTTTATTGACGAACTTCACACTATTATCGGCGCCGGCGGCTCAGAGGGCGCGATTGACGCTTCCAACCTCCTGAAGCCGATGCTCGCGCGCGGCGAATTGCATGCGATCGGAGCGACTACTATAAAAGAGTACCAGAAATATATCGAGAAGGACGCCGCCCTTGAGCGCCGATTTCAGCCGGTCATGATAAATGAGCCGAACGAAGACGACGCCATCGCAATTTTGCGCGGTATCAAAGAAAAATATGAAATTCATCATGGCGTGCGAATCACCGATCCAGCGATCGTGTCGGCGGTGAAATTAAGTTCTCGCTATATTTCTGATCGCTTTCTGCCGGACAAGGCGATCGACCTCATCGACGAGGCCGCGTCCGCTCTCAGGCTCGAGCTGAATTCTATGCCGGAGGAGCTCGACAAGATGAAGCGCTCGATGATCAAGCATGAGATCGAGAAGCGCGCGCTAAAAAAAGAAACCGATCCGGACTCCCGGGAACGCCTCGCAAAATTAGAGAAAGAGATCGCCGATCTGAATGAGAAGATGCACGCGATAGAAGTTAAATGGAAAAATGAGAAAGATTTAATCGGAAAAATTCACAAAAGTAAACGCGAGATCGATCATCTGAAGCAACAGGCGGACATCGAGGAACGTCGAGGCGACCTGCAGAAGGTGGCTGAAATACGCTATGGCAAAATCCCCGACCTACAACGTAAAATGCGCGAGGAGGAATTACAGCTCGGCGTCGTCCAGAAAGAACACGGAATATTGAAGGAGGAAGTCACTGATGAAGACATCGCCCGTGTGGTCGCGCGCTGGACCGGAATACCGGTGAAGAAAATGCTAGAAAGCGAGAGCAATAAATTAGCCGTGCTTGAGAAAATTCTATCCGGCCGTATCGTGGGTCAAGCCGAGCCGATAAGGGCCATCGCCAACGCGCTTCGCCGTTCACGCGCCGGCGTCTCCGAGCCCAACCGCCCCATCGGATCATTTCTTTTCCTTGGCCCCACCGGTGTCGGCAAGACTGAGCTCGCCAAGGGCCTCGCCGAATTCATGTTTGATACCGAGGACGCGCTGGTACGCGTCGACATGAGTGAATATATGGAGAAGCACAGCGTCTCCAAGATCATCGGCTCCCCTCCCGGCTATGTCGGCTATGATGAGGGCGGCCAGCTGACCGAGATCGTCCGCCGCCGACCATATGCGGTAATCCTCTTCGATGAGATCGAGAAGGCGCATCATGATATTTTCAATATTCTGCTTCAGATCCTGGACGAGGGGCATGTTACCGATGCCAAAGGCAGAAAGGTAAACTTCAAAAATACCGTCATCATCATGACCAGTAATATCGGCAGTCAGCTGATCCAGAGCTCCATGAAGCATGGCGAATTCGGATTTCGCGACACGGGCAAGAAAAACACCGACAATTCTATCAAGGAAAAAGTTATGGATGAGTTGCGCAACAATTTCCGGCCGGAATTTCTCAACCGCATCGATGAAATAATTATTTTCGAATCACTGACCGAGGATAATATCAAGCAAATTGTCGATCTCCAGCTGAAGAAGATCGAGAAACGGCTCCTCACCGAAAAGAAAATATCGCTTGAAGTGGACGAAAAAGCGAAAAAATATCTTGCCAAGGAAGGATTCAACCCGGACTACGGCGCTCGCCCACTCAAGCGCGTCATGCAGACCAAACTCCTGGATCAGCTGGCGCTGAATATCATCAATGGCGATGTTTCCGAGGACGACACGGCGCAAATCTCGGCCGGCAAAGACGGCCTGACGGTGAAGAAAAAGAAACGCGGGAAATAAAATCTCTTCGCCCCGCGATCATCTTCTCACTCCCCCGACGCTGTGATATAATTACTGCATATGCGAGCTAAATTTCTGATGCTGAATTTCTGGGGGATGGCGCTTTTTTTAGTATTTCCAAATTCTGCCTTGGCTGATTCAAGCTTCAACCCATCCTTCATTCTTTCCGATCCGGAGATGCAGGACTACCGCAGTCTTGACCGCAACGACATCCAGGCCTTCCTCGATACCAAGGGCAGTTACCTTCGTAACGGACAATTCGAAGACGCGAGCGGCACGAGGAAATACGTCTCTGATATTATTTTCGAAGCATCCAGGAATTATCAAATCAATCCCAAATTCCTGCTTGTAACGCTCCAAAAGGAACAAAGCCTCATCACCGACGACACTCCGACTCAGCGCCAGCTGGATTGGGCGACCGGCTATGCGGTCTGCGATGGATGCTACATCAGCGATCCTAAAGTTCAGAAATACAAAGGCGTCGGCAAGCAGATCGATGGTGCGGCCGGCGTCATTCGCTGGTATTACGACAATCAGGACCGCCCGATGGTCAAGAAGAAAGACACCCCCATCCGGATCGATAATACCGATGTAACGCCCTCTTCCTGGGCAACCGCCTTCCTCTATACTTACACTCCGCACCTGCACGGCAACGCCAATTTTTGGAGAATTTGGAATACCTGGTTCTCGCAGGTTTACCCCAACGGCACCTTGCTCCAATCGATCAGCTCAAGCAGTTACTGGCTTATCGACAATGGCCTGCGCCGCGAATTCAAATCCAAGACCGCGCTCATCACCCGTGTCGATCCCAGACTGGCAATCAAAGTGACGGAGGTTGAGCTGCAAAATTATAAAATAGGACAGCCAATCGCTTTCCCAAATTACTCATTACTGCGCTCCGAAAGTTCCACCTATTTACTAGATTATGATACGTTGCGGCCGTTTGCTTCCGACGATGTGGTGGCGAAATTAGGATTTAATCCGGATGAGCTCATCGATGTCGAGACGGCAGATTTGGATGACTATAATATCGGCGCTACTATTACCGTATCCTCTACCGCGCCGCAGGGAATTATTTTCAAAATTACCGATGCGGCCAATACCTATTACCTGATGAAGGATGGAATTCTATATCCGGTACTTGATCCTGCTATTATACAAATCAACTTCAAATCCCTGCCAATTGAAAAACATAAACTAAAAGAGCTCCCCCACTACCCAACCGCCGATCTGCCGATTAAATTTAATGACGGTGTGCTATTACAGGTTGCAGACAGCAATACCATCTACGTCATGGAGAACGGATCCAAACGTCCGCTGGCTGATGATGATACTTTCCTGGCGCTTGGTTACAAGAAATCAAACATTGTAGCCATTAACTCCCTCACCGCTCTGAACATTCCAACCGGCAATCAAATTTTCGTCAGCAATAATCTGACCTCGGCGCGCAATAAATATTTGGGCGACAACGAAGCGCCGGTATCAGATCTCTATGGTAAATCCGCCTCCGCCGCCTACCTGGTGGCCGAATATCCGAGTGGGAGAATAATTTCCGGAAAAAATATCGATACCAGACGATCGATGGCCTCGCTGACGAAGCTTCTGACCGCCTATGAGGCGGTCCATCAGAATATTAAACTTAAAAACTCAACCGTCTACGACGGAGCAAAATATAACGCCGAGACGAATACGCTTAAATTAAAAAATGGAGACAAGGTTCGCAATCTGGATATGTTCTATACGATGCTGGTCGGGTCCGACAACAGCGCCGCGAGACTAATCGCCCAGAGTACTTCGGCCGGCGAAAATGGCCTTATCAAGAAAATCAGCCTCCGACTTGAGGAGTGGGGCGCGGATCTGACTAGTGTGAAAGACGTAACCGGGCTGGATGAAAATAATAAATCGACTGCAAGGGATCTACTCAAAATTTTTACGATGGTGCTCGGCGACAAAACTATCAAAGACGCGCTTAGCTCGCCTAGCTACACCTATACAGAATTGCGTTCCGGTGATAAAATTTCTACACATAGCTTCAAAAATACCAATCAGATACTGACTAATATTCCGCTAAGGAAGAGGGACTACCGGATTCTTGCCACCAAGACAGGCTATACAGACGAAGCGAAAGCCGTATTAATAATGCTGGTAGAGGCGAAGAAGGCCGGCGCCAAGGGCGTCAAAAATCAATACGTAATCATCACACTCGGCAACCCCAATTACGCGAAGCGTTTCGAGGAGCCGCATAAAATCGCCGAATGGATAACCACTCAAAATGTAAAAATTTCTAATAAAAAATAATTTATGTCGCTAGTTTTCGCCGCCATCACTCCGCATTCACCATTGCTTCTCCCTTCGATCGGCAAGGATGCGATCAAAAAAATTGATCATACGCGCCAAGCACTAGAGAAGCTCAGCGAAGATTTATATATTTCTCATCCGGATATTATCATCATCATATCTCCCCACGGCCAGCAGCTGGCCGATGCCTTCGCTGTAAATACGGCGACAAAGTATGAATGCGACCTCAAGCAATTTGGCGATCTCGCCACAAGAATAAACTTCAACGGCGAAATATTGCTCCCGACACGCGTTCACTCTGCCGCCTGTAAAAATCACGATTGCCATACCGTGCTGATCAACGAACCAAAACTCGACCATGGCGCGGTTGTTCCCCTATTTTACCTTGCCAAGCATTTGCCGGAGGTCAAAATTATGCCAATCAGTTTCTCCGAACTGGACGCCAAGACGCATCTCGAATTTGGCACCATGCTGAAGGAGCAGATAATGGACAGCAACAAACGCGTGGCGGTGATCGCCTCCGGAGACCTGTCGCATGCGCTGACGAACGACGCGCCGGCCGGCTTCAATAAAAATGGCGTCGTCTTTGATAAAAAAATTCAGGAACTTCTGGTTTCTCACAATACCGCCGGCCTGCTTGCCCTTCCAAAAGACATGGTCAGCGACGCGGCGGAGTGTGGATTACGATCGTTTCTCATCCTGATGGGAATTTTACGCGATATTAATTATCGCTATGAATCATACGCCTACGAAGCGCCGTTTGGCATCGGCTATCTCACCGCTAACTTCATTCTCTAGCTTATGATTGCCGCCGTGGTGCCGGTAAAGCGTGGGAGTCTGGCGCTGCCGTTTTTTGATTACCTTGTCCCGGAGTCCCTTATCGCAAAAATCAAGATTGGTCAGCTAGTAGAAATTCCGCTCCGATCAAAAAACGAGCTCGGCATCGTCAGGTCGCTGTCTAACGCTTCAGACTTCAAAAATTTAAAAAGTATCGGTAAAATTATTAATGAACTGCCGTTTCTAAGTGATGATTGCCTTAAATTTCTCGAGGAAACCTCTGATCTATACCACTCGTCGCTAGGTAGCATATTCAAATCCGCCCTCCCGCCCATCCAAAAGAGAAAACTAAGCAATCTCGTCAATCAACCTGAAAAGGAAATCACAGAAAAAAAAATATTTGCAAAACCTAAGCTTTTTACGTATAAGACCTTAGCTGAGAAAAATGACTACCTGGTGAAATCAATCTCCAAGGTCGGCCAAACTCTCATTATCGTGCCGGAAGCAGCTGACGCTGACCATCTCGTCCCGCTAATGGCCAATCTAGAGTCGACCTGCGTCGTTACCGGCTACCTATCGGACAAAAATCTTTTTGATATTTGGATGAAAATTTGGCAGGGCGACGTCAGCGTCATCATTGGAACGCGCCGCGCGCTGCTAATGTCATTTCACAATCTCCAAACAATTATTATAACTGAAGCCTGGCACCCCAGCCACAAAAGTTGGGACGCGGCGCCCCGAATTCATTCTCGGGATGCGGCGCTTATCGCTGCGAAACATTACGGCTCAGAACTCCATATTATCGGCCATACGCCCGCGGTTGATGATTATTTTTTTGGCCTTCATCAAGTTTACGAATCCGCGGCGGACTCGCTGCTGCCAAAGGCGCTGGCGTTGAATGTTATCGATCTGCGACATGAAACCCGCAGTAAAAACTTTTCTCCGATTAGCCACGCCCTCGAGGAGGCCCTGCTCGAAGCCAAGGCAGGAAGCATATTTCTATACTGTAATCGGCGCGGTTCGGCGTCATATGTGATGTGTAGTGATTGCTCCAACGTCCTCCGCTGCAAAAATTGCCGGCGTGCGCAGACGTTCCATGAGAATACCGCCAAATTAACCTGTCACTACTGCAAAAATGCCGAACCAATGCTTTCTAATTGCTCAAAGTGCGATGGAGTTAATATGAGATATTTTGGAAAAGGAACCGAATCTGTCATCAAAGAGCTCAAAAAATTATTGCCGAATGATCCGAGGGAGATCATCAACCTCGAGGATTCCGAATCAACGCTGAAGAAATTGTCGCCAGAACATCAAATCATCGTCGGCACACAGTTGGCCTGGCCACACCTTGATTGGCGAAAATTATCGCTCATGGCGTTTATTGACGCGGATACCCCCCTGTTTGTACCTGAATTTCGCTCTACCGAGCACGCGTGGGACATGATCCACGACGCGGAGTTCCGAATGGATGGCAATGGCGCAATATTTATCCAAACCAGCCACCCGGAACACCCGGTGTATACAAATCTGGGAAATTCAGCAGCCTTTTATGCCGCCGAGCTTGAACAACGAAAAATTTTTGGCTACCCTCCCTTCAAATATCTTCTGAAACTTTTCTATGGCTCGAGCGTCAACGAGCCGGAAAGCCGGGAAAGCGACGTGTTTACACGTAAGCTGGCCGAGTTGACGAAAGGCTCAATAGACATTAAAATAACCCCATCGCTTGAGCTATTTCCCGCCTTTCAACGGGGGAAATATTGGCGGGCTATTATTATCAAACTTTCCTATCGGAATTATAAACAACAGCTAAGGCGGATAATGAAAATAGTTCCTGAATCCTGGAAGGTTGATCCAAACCCAAATACCTTATTGGGTTTGTAAAATTCTAGATTCTAGATTCTATTTTCTATATTCTCATTCAATATGGTCTACGACATCGTCACCGATCCCAATCCGATGCTTCACCGGCCAAGCGCGACGGTTTCGCCGAGTGAAATCAAAAGCCGTGGGATGCAAAAATTTATTAAGGATATGGTCGAAACCATGTATGTAAAGGACGGCGTCGGCCTCGCGGCTGTTCAGGTTGGCCGACCAATAATGCTCTGTGTCATAATCAAAAAATTTACTCCCGATCAGAAGGATGACCTCTGCCTCATCAACCCGACCTGGAAAAAATTAAGCCTGACGAAAATAGCCGACGAGGAGGGATGCCTATCTGTGCCGGGAATGTATGGGCAAATGAAAAGATACGCCAAGATTAAAGTTAACGCGCTGGATAAAAACGGCAACCCGATAGAATTTATCGCGGAGGATTTTTTTTCCAGAATTGTCCAACATGAAATCGACCATTTAAACGGCCATCTGTATATTGAGAAGGCCACCAAACTGCGCCGTGCTGATAAGGCACTTCTATGAACTCAAAAATAATCTTTTTTGGCACACAAAATTTTGGCGCAGGTATCCTGCGCTGTCTTATTGAAAGCGAGAAATATGATTTAGTCGCAGTCATTACGCAGCCGGATCGAAAAATCGGTCGAGACCAAGCAACACAAAAATCGCCGGTAAAAATTCTTGCCGAACAGCACCATTTACGGGTGTTGCAACCTGAAACACTCAAAAATTGGACATTGGACATTGGGGTTTGGAATTTAGCGATAGTCTGCCAATATGGCTTAATAATTCCAAAATCTATTCTCGAGTTGCCGAAACATGGATTTATAAACGTTCATACTTCCCTTCTCCCCGAATACCGCGGCGCCTCTCCTATCCAGACCGCGATTGTGAATGGTGAAGCTGTAACCGGCGTAACAATCATGCTAATGGACGAAAAAATGGATCGTGGTCCGATTTTATCGCAAACAAAAATCCAAATTGCTCCTGACGATACCTATCCGGATTTATCGGAAAAAATGGAGCCGCTGGCTCAGAATTTACTGTTAAAAACATTGATCGAATACCTGGAGGGTGGAATAAAACCACAAACCCAGGATGAAAACGGAGCAACCTTCTGCAAAATGTTTTCCAGAGATGACGGTCGAATCGACTGGCAGAAGTCGTCTGCTGAAATATATAATCAGTACCGCGGCCTCACGCCCTGGCCGGGGGTCTGGACGAGCTTGAACAAAAAGAGACTGAAACTTCTCAAAATCAGACCGGCCGAGACCCAAATTTCGCCAGGTTCTGTAAAAGTAGCTAAACGACGGATTTTTGTTGGCACCCCACATGGCTCGATCGAAATTTTATCGCTACAGCTAGAAGGGAAGAAAGAACAATCTGGCGCCAGTTTCATTGACGGTTATCCGGAGTTCGATGGGGCTAGTCTGATATAATTATGCTTACACGATTTCGCATTTTCTATTTTCTTCTTATTTATTTCGGACTGCGAATATTTTCTTTTTATTTCCAACCAACCACACCGCTCAACCACTCCCCTCACCCGCTGAATACCGTGTTAGCAATCGCGATTGTCGCGACAACCGCGTATTTACTCTGCAGGAAAAATATTCTCGGCTGGTATATCGTCGCCGCTGAGTTGATTCTCGGCGGCTCCGGATTGTTCCTACAGGCCTTTGGCATCACCATCCGCTCGCTTCTACTTATCACCGGCCTCGTAATTTATTTTTGGCAAACGCGTACAGAAATCCTTAAGCCTGACAAAACCAAATTAATTATAATTGAACTTCTCGCGATCACCGCGCTTGGGGTCGCGCGCGGAATTTTTTTTGGCAACGCTGGGGCGCAGGTCATCTCTGACGCGATTCCATATTTATTCCTGCTCTACTACTTCCCGCTTCGTGGATTAATTAAAGATGAAGCGTGGAAA
>JBBTSL010000097.1:0-1023 GCA_038064745.1 Patescibacteria group bacterium
AGAATGGGGTTGCCTATCGCGGTACCGATCAGGACTCCGATGGCGGTGTGAGTGGCGGTGGTCATATTTCGCACGTATTTTAACAGAAATTCGTGTTCAGAGCGACTCTTGATCTTTATCTACTTTTTTGTTATAGTTTTGCGGCATTTTGGCTGGGTAGCTCAGTTGGTAGAGCACAGGACTCATAAGCCTGTTGTCGCGGGTTCGATCCCCGCCCCAGCTACCATAGAGAACCTCATAAAATAGCCGGATACTTTGTTGCGGGTCCCGTCAGACTTCGTCAACGTAGGGTTACCTACGTCTCCTCGTCTGCCACCCGCGCCTCGTCTCCGACGATTTTATGAGGTTCTCTTTGTATATACGAGCTTGACCAACTCTTGAAAAACATGTATTATCCCGCTACAAATCTATCGCGGGGTAGAGCAGCCAGGCAGCTCGTCGGGCTCATAACCCGAAGGTCGTCGGTTCAAATCCGACCCCCGCAACCAAAAAATCCCACCCTTGAGGTGGGATTTTTTGTACTGAGAGACGACCTTGCCATGCCAGGCTATCGGCCGGGGTCGAAGGACCTCCAGCAAGGGGCTTTTGTTTTGTTGCCAAATAGACGAGAATTTGTTATATTACTGCCCGTCATCGAGCCGCGGTGGCGGAATGGTATACGCGACGGACTCAAAATCCGTTTCTCGTAAGGGATTGAGGGTTCGAGTCCCTCCCGCGGTACCAGAAAACCTCATTAATTTCCCAGCTACTTTGTTGCCGGGCCCCAATTTTTCTTCACCGTAGGCTTACCTACGCCTCGGAAAAATTATCCCCGCGCCTCGTATCTGGAAAATTAATGAGGTTTTCTGTTTGCGAATCAATCGGCTTTGAGTCCAAAGCCGATTGACGAGGTCGGATAGAAGTTTCAAGGTTGCCATGGAGGCCTGATTCTTAATTTAGAATTTATGTCTAGGAGCAAACTTCTCAAGAGTTTTGTGGCGGCTTTCACGGTCATGGCTTTTATTGGGCCGACCATAGCCTCAG
>JBBTSL010000098.1:0-3706 GCA_038064745.1 Patescibacteria group bacterium
GGGTATCGACCGGCACCGCCGCCAACCCGACTCTCGCGACGAGTACCTATAGCTCCGCGACCAATATTTCCGCCTGGGCAAATTTGACATAATTAAAAAAATAAGGCCGGTTTGAAAAACATTTATTGTATGGCCAAAAGCAAAACAATCATCGTAAAGGGCGTAGAAATTACGGTCGTTAGACATCATGATAATGATTACATTTCCTTGACAGACATGTTGAAGGCAAAAGATGGTGATTTTTTTATTTCGGATTGGCTTAGGAATAGGAATACAGTTGAGTTTCTTGGTATTTGGGAAAGTATTTATAATCCATCTTTTAATTATGGCGAATTTGCCGTAATTAAAAGTAAAGCCGGTTTGAATAATTTCAAGATAAGCGCGAGGGAATGGGCAGAAAAAACTGGCGCAATCGGTATAAAAGCTACGGCGGGTAGGTATGGCGGAACATATGCTCATAAAGATATTGCATTTGAATTTGGAATGTGGATAAGCGCTGAATTTAAGATTTATCTTATTAGGGAATTCCAGCGCCTCAAAGAAGAGGAGAATAATCGATTCAAATTGGAATGGAATTTTCAACGCCTCCTCGCAAAAATTAACTACAAGATTCATACTGACGCTATCAAAAGCAATATAATTCCGCCGCAGGTTTCGAAACAAGCCGCTCGTATTATTTATGCCAACGAGGCGGATGTATTGAATGTCGCGTTGTTTGGGATCACAGCCAAGGAATGGAGAGAAGTCAATCCGATAAAGGAAGGTAATATACGGGATCACGCTGAGATCGAGCAGCTGGTTGTACTTTCGAACCTCGAGAGCCTAAACGCTGAATTTATCAGGCAAAACATCTTGCAAAGCAAACGTTTGATGAGATTAAATAAAATTGCTATAATACAAATGGCCTCGTTGATTGGGAATAGTAATTTGAAAAAATTAAAGTAGGTAGGTCTATGCCGGGTTTCCTTAGGCGTAATGCAAAGAAATTCCTGCGTCGCATTCCTCGCGTTGTTTCTTTTTATTTTAAAAAGTTTTTCGGTCGCCACCGACCTCTCTCCAACTCTCTCCTCTGTGGAGGAGAGAGGGACGCGACCCTCGCCTCCACAGAGGAGAGGGTAGGGAGAGGTCTCGCTCACACCACCGCCTCCTACCTCCTCCCACCGGAGAGCCAGACAAAAGAAATCTCAAATATCAAATCACAAGTTCCAAATAAATCGGAAGCACTAAAAATACAATTTTCAAAACGTGTTTATAATTTTGGTAATTGGAATTTGAAATTTATTTGGAACTTGAAATTTAAAATTTGTAATTTCTATAACCGTCTCCGCCGGAATCCGATATTTATCCTGAAGCCCCTCCGCGCCACTGTCGCGGTCATACTCATCGCTGTGTTTGTCACCCAGCTCTTCCAGCCCGCCCCGCGCAACACCGCCCTCGGCGCCACCTTCACATTCACCCAGTCCGGCTGGGGGGGGAATATCTGCGACGGTAGCGGAGCATCCTGGCGACGTGACCGGATGGGCGAAATATGATAGCGCCAGCACCACGATTAGTTTCGCTTCGACCACCGCTATCACCCTCACGACTTTCCAGCAATTTATTACCTCTACCAACGACGGCTCCACCAATACCGGATTCAATTTTGCGGGCGCGAGTTTTGTGTCTACGACGGTTAGCGGGACGGGGGATAGTGCGAGTCTTATTATTAGCTATAATGATGTTGTTTCAACAACGATTTTTACAACTGCCGGTTCGGGAAATTGGACAGTGCCAGCCAATCTAGTATCAACAGTTCAAGTTGAGGCGTGGGGTGGTGGTGGAGGAGGAGGATCGGGTCTGGGTGATACCACTGGGGGAGACGGAGGAGGCGGTGGTGCTTATGCGCGAAAAAATTCCCTATCGGTAACATCAGGTAGTTCAATACCATATACGGTTGGAGCTGGTGGTACTAATACTCAGACTGGGTATTCAAATTCAGGTCAAAATACAACTTTTAATACTAATAGTGTAATTGCTGTTGGCGGGACACAAGGATATCACGGGGCTCAGGGTTGTCAAGGTGCAGGTGGTGCGGCCGGATCAAGCACAGGCGATGTAAATTATTCTGGGGGTAATGGTTCTTGTGATACTTGGCAAAGTGGTGGCGGGGGAGGTGGTAGTGGAGGAAGTGCTTCAACTGGGAATAATGGGAGTACACCCACTGGCGCGACAGCGGTTACTGGTGGAGGTCCGGGAGGGAATGGAAGTAATAGTGGCAATGGAACAGCCCCTTCTTCAGGGCCAGGCGGTGGTGGAGGGGGAGGATGTACTGTCGTGGGTTGTATTGGCGGTACAGGTTACGCCGGCCAAATCAAACTCACCTACACCATTCGAGTCTACGACATCGTCAATTTTGACAGTAATGCCACAACTGAGACTTTCACAACCGCCAGTTCAGGAAATTGGACAGTGCCGGCTGGCGTGTCATCAGTAAAAGTGGAGGCATGGGGTGGTGGTGGAGGAGGAGGGAGTCGTTATCCAGGGTATAATTCAGGCGGTGGTGGAGGCGGTGGTGGTGCGTATGCACGAACAAATTCAGTGACAGTTGTGCAGGGTACAACAATTGCATATGTGGTTGGGGCCGCTGGTAGTGGCAATGGTGGTTCAACAACATTCAATTCAACTGGTGTGGTGGCGGCTTTTGGTACTGGTGGTAGTCCGGCGGGTTATGGTATTGAAGGTGCTGGTGGTGCTGGTGGTACGGTTGGTGCTAGTATAGGTGTAGACGCTAGAAATGCTGGTGGATCCGGTTACGCGGGAAATGGTTGGTGGGGCGGTGGCGGTGGAGGTTCGGGCGGTAGTGATTCTACAGGCAATAGCGCTACCGATCAACCAGGTGCAGCCGCTGTAACAAACGGAGGTGCCGGTGGCAATGGAGCTTCTGCGATTACTCCTTCTTCGGGACAATCAGGTTATTCACCTGGTGGTGGAGGTGGTGGTGGTCAAAGTAATTATGACCCAGGTGCTGGTGCTGTTGGTAAACTTAAATTGACATATCAACCTCGTACCTACATTTCCGGCGTAATGGATATAGGAATCCCTGTACCAAGCTGGACAAATTTATCGTTTGTTACCACTACTCAAGCCAATACTGCTGTTACCCTCAAAGCTCGTTCTGCCAATAATTCTGCGATGACCGGTGCGACTGATTGGGCGAGTTGTACTACTATTACTTCGACCGCGGCGTTGTCAATTGGCGGTTGTGTGACAAATGGTCATCAATATATTCAATATCAAGCAACTTTGTATACTTCTGATTCTAGTGTCACCCCCTCTCTCAACAGTGTCACTATTGGGTATAATCAATACAACTCCTCCGGCAGTTTTATATCTTCTGTCTATAATTCCAGCGACTCACAAAATATTCTTTCTAATCTCTCCTGGACAGGTACGACTTCCTCGATCGCCATTCTCAAATTTCAAGTCGCTACATCGAGTGATGGCGTTACATTTGGAACCTTCAAAGGCCCAGATGGTCTCACATCATCTTTTTTCACAACTTCCTCTGCCGGTACCGCTGCTACTTTCCAGGGTCAATATTTTAGATACCGCGCTACACTCACCTCGGTCGATGGTTCAGCCGCTCCCATTTTAAATAGTGTCACTGCCACCTACGTCGTCAACGCCGCCCCCACCGCTCGGGTGATGTCCGCCGCGCAGAATAGTG
>JBBTSL010000099.1:0-1062 GCA_038064745.1 Patescibacteria group bacterium
TTATAAAAATATTGTTTGCGATAAATGCGGCGTCGAGGTGACGCACTCCCTCGTTCGTCGTGAACGCATGGGGCATATCGAACTCGTCGCGCCGGCCGCGCATATTTGGTTCCTACGCTCGGTGCCGTCCAAAGTCGGTCTGGTGCTCGACCTCTCCGCTCAGTCGCTTGAGAAAGTAATTTACTTCGCTTCTTTTGTAATCACGCATGTTGACGAAGCTCAGCGTAAGCAGACTCAGGATCTCTTGAAGCAGGAATTCAAGACAAAGAAAAAACAAATCGAGCAGGAGTATGAGAGAGATTTGAAATCCGCGCAGGACAAGAAAGAAAATCAGAAATCACTCGATAAAGTTCGAGATGAAGCGGAGCGCAAACGCAAAGCGCTCGACGAGGATTTCGACTCCGCGGAGAAAGAATTGAAGGAGCTGCAGGTGATGAGGATCGTTTCCGAGAATCATTATCAGGAACTTAGTCTGCGCTATGGGCACCTGTTCGAGGCTTCGATCGGCGCTGAGGCAATTTTCAATCTGCTCTCACGCATCAATCTCGAAGAGACGATCAAGAAATTAAGCGCCGAGCAGGAGGAGTCCAAAGGCGCGAAATTGGAACGCATCATCCGCCGCAAGAAACTTCTGAAGAGTCTCGCCATGAACAAAATTCGTCCGGAATGGATGATCCTGAAAAATATCCCGGTTATCCCTCCCGACCTGCGCCCGATGGTTGCCCTCGACGGCGGACGCTTCGCGACTTCTGATCTGAACGATTTATATCGTCGTGTTATTAACCGCAACAACCGTCTGCGCCGCCTGCTTGAGCTTGATGCTCCGGAAGTAATCTGCCGCAACGAGAAACGCATGTTGCAGGAGGCAGTCGACGCGCTCATCGACAACAACGCTCGCCACGCCAAGACTGTCACTGCGTCCACCGGGCAGAAGCGACAGCTCCGCTCTCTCGCCGATATTTTGAAAGGCAAGCAAGGTCGTTTCCGTCAGAACCTGCTCGGCAAACGCGTTGACTACTCCGGCCGCTCGGTAATCGTCGTCGGCCCTCAGCTTAATATTGA
>JBBTSL010000099.1:1072-3539 GCA_038064745.1 Patescibacteria group bacterium
ATATTGATGAATGTGGCTTGCCGAAACGCATGGCGCTCGAACTTTTCAAACCGTTTATCATGAGTCAGGTCATCAAACGCGAGCTCGCCCACAACGTCCGAAGCGCGAGCCGTTTCATCGAGTCCGAGGCCGATGAGGTCTGGGATATCCTCGAAGAGTTGACCAAGACTACCCGCGTGCTTCTGAACCGCGCCCCAACTCTTCACCGCCTCGGTATTCAGGCATTCCATCCGCGACTCGTAGAAGGCAAGGCGATCCAACTCCATCCGCTGGTCTGTACCGCTTTCAATGCCGACTTTGACGGCGACCAGATGGCCGTCCATCTGCCGCTCACGGCCGAAGCGCGCGATGAAGCCGAGAATCTCATGGCGGCGGAGAAGAATCTCCTGAAGCCTGCCACCGGCCAGCCGGTAATCACTCCGAAGCAGGACATCGCGCTTGGTTGTTTCTATCTTACCAACTACGCCGTCAATGATACAGAGGAAGTGAAGAAATTTTTTGGTTCAGAGAAGGAAGCGATTCTCGCCTACAAGAGTCGCCAGATTAATATCCATGAGAGAATCAAGATCCGCTTCAGCAAAATGGATAAATTTCCGGAGGGTACGCCGGCGATGATCGAGACTTCGGTCGGCCGTGTCTTCTTCAATGAAATTATTCCGAATAAATTACCGTATTTCAATGAGACGATCAATGTAAAAAAGCTCGCTCATATTATCCGTCTTTGTCTCGAAATTTATGGCCAGGCTGAGACAGCGATTTATCTTGATGATTTGAAGAATATCGGTTACCGCTATGTAACCAAATCCGGCTATTCGCTCGGTATGGATGACTTCCCGGCAATCAAGGAGAAGCCGGCTCTGATTAAGGAAGGTGATGCCAAGATTAAAGAAATGGAAGAGCAGTTCACCGAAGGTCTCCTCACCGCCAGCGAACGGCATGCTCGCATTCTCGAAATTTGGACGGACATCAAGGATCGCATCGTCGTAAATAACAAAAATATTCTCGACAAAAACGGTCCGGTCTACGCCATGATCGACTCCGGCGCCCGCGGTACCTATGGCCAGCTTGGTCAGGTAATGGGCATGAAGGGTCTCGTGGTGTCGCCGTCCGGAGATATCATGGAGCTGCCGATCAAAGGGAACTTCAAAGAAGGATTTGATGTGCTGGAATTCTTTATTTCCTCACACGGAACCCGCAAAGGTTTGTCCGATACCGCTCTGCGTACTGCCAACGCCGGCTATCTTACCCGCCGTCTCGTTGATGTTTCTCAGGACGTAATTATCGTCGCTGATGATTGTGGCGATGAGATCGGAGAGGTTATCAACACCGAGCAGTCTCAACAGATGGGAGAGAAACTTTCTGATCGCGTTTGGAGCCGATATGTTATCGAGGATGTGAAGATCGGCAACAAGATAATCGTTAAGGCCGGTGAAGCAGTGGACGACAAGGCCGCCCGGCTGATTGAAAATAGCGATATCAAGGAAGTCCGCGTTCGATCTCTATTGCAATGTAAATTTCCAAAAGCCGTCTGCCGCAAATGTTACGGCTATGATCTGTCGAGCAATGGCGAAGTCGCGATGGGCACAGCGGTCGGTATTATCGCCGCTCAGTCCATTGGTGAACCTGGTACTCAGCTCACGCTCCGCACTTTCCATACTGGTGGCGCGGCCGGAGGCGCTGATATTACTCAGGGTCTGCCACGCGTCGAGGAATTATTTGAAGTACGTGTGCCGAAACATCAGGCCGTGCTCGCGGAAGTTGCTGGAACTCTGGAAATCGAGGATGCCGATGGCAAGATCGTCACCGCTCCTTCAGGCAAGAAAATTTTCGAAGGCCGCCGCGGACAGAAAATTGTAAGGATTCACTTCGAAGGTATGGATGAGATGAAGGTAAAGGTGAAAGCGGAGGACGAGGTATTGGTGAAGGATGGCGCCGAAGTCGCGACTGACACCATTCTCGTAGTGCGCGGTTCATCCGGCGAAGAAGTGAAAGCGAAATATCCGGGCAAAGTGAAAATTACCAAATCAATGGTAAGCCTCGAATATGTCGGCCCTCGCGTTCGTGAATATATTATTGAATTGGGTTACAAACTGCTCGCGAAATCCGGCGACAAAGTTGAGAAGGGCCAGCAGCTCACCGACGGCAGTATCAACCTCCAGGAACTCTTCGAACTTCGCGGTCGCGCTGCGGTACAACGTTATGTGCTGACCGAAGTACAAGGTATCTATTCCTCACAAGGTCAGAAAGTTAATGACAAACACGTCGAACTCATCATCCGCCAGATGTTCAGCCGCGTGTATGTCGAGGATGCTTGCGATACCGATCTCCTCCCTGGTGAAATTGTCGAGAAATCACTATACGAAGTTTCCAACAAACAAATAAAGAAAGAAGGCGGCAAGCAGGCCGTCGCTCGCGAGCTTTTGCTCGGCATCAGCAAGGTCGCGCTCTCCACTCAGAGCTTCCTCTC
>JBBTSL010000100.1:0-4046 GCA_038064745.1 Patescibacteria group bacterium
GAAGGTCTTGAACATCAGATTGAAATTCTTCGGCTCGGTCAGGCTGCCCCCGCAATCCGGGCAAACCACATCAGCCAGCGATCGCACCGACTCCTTATCATACTGCGGCTCAGCGCTGGCCGCCTCGAGCAGATGATCCGAGCGGAAACGATGGTGGCACTTCTTACACTCTACTAGGAGATCGCTGAAATTTTGCAGGTGGCCGGATGCTTCCCAGACTTTCGGATTCATTATAATAGCGGTATCCATCGGGACCATGTCCGAGCGCTCCTGAACAAAAAATTTCCACCAAGCTTTCTTGATATTCTGCTTCAGGAGGTGGCCGAGCGGGCCGAAATCCCAGCTATTGGCAAATCCGCCATAAATCTCACTGCCCGGAAAAATAAAACCGCGGCGCTTGCAAAGTGAAATTATTTTTTCCATTTGATTTGGCTCGGACATAAAGTAAAAAGGATTTAGAATTTAGGATATAGGATGTAGGAAATAGAAAATTGAATCCGGCGTAATTTTCGAAACCCTTATAAAAAAAAGACCAAAAAATTGGTCCTGGGTCCCGCGACGCTAGGTCGGGGAGGTTCCACCCAAGTTTCCACCTCTTCGGCGGACACTTTCTTGTCTATACCGGCTCCGAAGGAGCCAAACCCTTCATCCTTGCCAGCAGAAATATAGTACGTCTGAAAACGAGTTCTGTCAACTTCAATTATCCCTGCCACAACCAATACTCCCCAACCACCTGCTCACGCAATTTGGAAGTATTACCATGACTAAGTAAACCAAAATAGGATTGCAGGCCGGCCTCACCCACAGACTCTCGAATATTTTTTATCATCCGCTGTTTCGTCTTGTTTCGAAGCACTCGATGGTTCGTAAAATTCACCCACCCCAGAAAATCGACCCCAGAAGCAATAGTGCTAATAGATAATTTGTCAGGGTGCAAGGAAAGTTTAAGGTTCGTTTGTAAAAATTCTTGAATTTTGGTACCACATCCTCCAATCTAAACCTATCACGAGAAAGAAACACAAAATCATCGGCGTATCGAATATAATAGTGCGACTTGAGAGTGTGTTTTACCCAATGGTCAAATTTATTCAGATATATGTTGGCGAATAGCTGTGAGGTAAGATTGCCGAGCGGCAGGCCGACACTGGACCTCGTCCTCGCCTTCTCCTTGACGGAGAAGGAAATGTTGCCGCCCCTCTCCTCTAAGGAGAGGGCAGGGTGAGGTCCCGTCGTTTCAAAACTCTCAATAATATTTTTCAACAACCACAAAATATCTACATCCGGAATATATTCTTTCAAAATTGTAAACAAAACATCATGATCAATGCTGGCAAAAAACTTTCGGATATCGCATTTGAGTACCCAGCAGGTGCGGGCCTGATTCTTACTAACGATACGCGTGAGAGTGCGATACCGATTAATCGCCTTATGTGTACCTTTTTCATTTCGACAGGAATACGAATCGGCGATGAAGGTTTTATCAAAAAATGGATACAAAATACGATACACGGCGTGATGAAGTAAACGATCTCGAACGCTGGCTTTGTGAATGTGCCGACGTTTCGTATCGTTGATGAAAAAACTTTCGTAACTGCCGTGTTGATAAGTTTTGTTTACTAGAGATTGATTAAGATCTACAATGTTGTCCATCAAGTTGCGTTCGAACTGGATCACATCTGCTTTCTTTTTCTTGCCAACGATAAATTCTTCCCAGGCCAAACATAAATTTTCTAAAGAGATAATATCATTGTAAGTATGGCTCAACTGAATTTTTCGACTTCTGCGAACGGGGCAAATAACCCCCCCCCCCCGTTCGAAGTAACGCTGATCTCCCGATTCTCACTATTCTGAAGGAGAGTTATTTGCTCTGGCATAATTTTTTACCGCACGTGCCACGCCTGACGCGCTACACCATGGGCGTTAAGATAGATAATCTGTTTATTGAATTACTGGAAATTACATTTACGGCCAAGTATGCCAAGCGTGAGGATAAACTAACTTTTCTAAAAGAACTAAGCAAGAAACTCGATAATCTAAAATTCTTTATCACGCTTCTGTGGGAGGCAAAAGGTTTGGAGGCCGGCCAATACGGACAGCTGTCACAAAAACTGACGACTGCCGGGAAAATGTCCGGTAAGTGGCTACAATTATTCAAAACGGAACTCCCGCCAAGTAAGACGGGAGTATTGTGAAGAGACTAGCTGCACGCGAGACGATCGTTGTCGTTCCAGTCGTTGTCGAGCCAGTTGAAGTTGAGGTACCAACGCTTGCCTTTCCAGTTGAGGTAAGGCACGTAGAGGTGGCCGTCCGAATCGCGCTAAAATATGCGGGGTGTCTTCCATAACACCGCCCTTCGAATACTCTCAGGGTTGAATAGTTTTTGAAGACGTGATCTCCCTAACACCTCGCACCGAGTATCTTCATTGAGTCACTTCATCCTTACGCTACGATAAGCGAAAGCCGACCGTATTCTGAAGTATGAAATGGCGAGATTTTACACGCTCAAACCGTGTGGCCGGAGCAGTGTCTGTAAAATCTGAATTAAGTGTAGCAAAATCTTTTTAAAAAGAACAGACCCCCGCTCGGACAACCACCTTTTGGGTGATTGCCGAACGAGGGTCTAAGTGCCCGAGGACCGGACAGATGACGCCGAAGCGCCAAGTGTCCGAGTGACCAAGGGTCTACTCGCTGCACGCGAGACGACCGCCGCCGCCCCAGCCGCGGCCGAGCCAGACGAAGTCGAGGTACCAACGCTCGCCTCCCCAGCCGAGGCAAGGCACGCAGAGGCGGCCGCCCGAATCGCGCAACTTTGTGCCCGGGAGTGGGATGTAGTATCCCCGGAACTTGACTGGGATCGCCTTGCCCCCATCAGCGAGCAAACGCGGGGCGTCGCTGAGGCCAAGGTTGCCACCGAGTTCAGGGGCGCGCTTGCGCATCTCTTCTCCGGTGATCCAACCTTTGGTGTCGGCAGCCGTCAAGAACGAACGGGGCTTCAGCTTGCTGATGTCGAACGCCGACGGAGCGACGTCCTCGATGACCGTCCATCCCGTGGGGATGAGCTCGGCGGCGAGGGCGAGGGAGGGGAACTGGTTCCCATCGCGACCAACGATTGCCTTGGCGATCGTCTTCCGCAGGACTTCCTGAGCGATGACCTTGCGAAGGTCGTCGTCGTTGCCGCCCTGCTTCCGAACCTCGTCTGAAATCGCCTTGACGAACTCGAACGCCGAACCGAGACCGCTGACGAACTCACTCTTCTGCTTCGTGCGTGGCATGTGCTTCTCCCTGATTGTGGCTCCCCCCTCATCCTGCACCATGCAGAACATAGGGTTTGCCGTGAAAAGAACAATGTTTGAGTATATCAAAAAATCACCCCTTTGTCAATGGCAAAGGGGTGATTTTGGCTAATTTAACTGGGGATAAATGACAAAATTACACCGTATTAATCTCCTTCTCCTTCGCCTCACCCACTTTCTTCACCCGCCTTGATTTCTTTATTCTCGTTTGTGCTTTACCGATCGCATCCGGGGTCGGTAATTCTTCCGGCATTGTGCCGCCTAAATTTGAAATCGTATTTCTAACCTTTTGACCGACCTCGTAATGCGCCAAATTTGCGCCTACTTGGCCTCTGATATTTTCTCGCTTTATTTTTCAACACCGGCCATCGCTGCCGTTTGCATTAAACCAGTATTATGTTTCTTCATCTCCTCGCGCAAAAAAACACGATTATTATCCTCCATCAAACCATCTGCCCTTTCTTGTCTTCGTGTTTGAATGGCAAAGTATGTCTGGCCTTTCGCTACGATTACTTTAGTTGGATCAGAATTTTGAACTATTAAATAGCATGCATATCGTGAAAGATATAATGTATCTATAGGCCTTTCAGCGCCCGACCCGATCGTGACCATTTCGTCCGTATGGACAAAATGGTTGTGGATAACTCCTCCGCTATTTTCACAGGCAATTTTCGCTCTATCAATAACGTTAAGAAATTTACGATAATCCGGATATTCCAGAACTTTAGCTAATTCACGCGATGACCAATATTC
>JBBTSL010000101.1:0-9372 GCA_038064745.1 Patescibacteria group bacterium
GTAAGCTTGCCTCGAAGAACCAGTTTCCGCGTGCCTCGCCGGTCAGCGTCACCGGGCTTGTGATTGATTGATTTGGCTGGGGCTCAAAAAGGCGAATCAGATTTTGTTTTTCCCCTCCAATCACCGGTAGCTGTTGGACATTATCTACAGGCCGTATCTCCATAAGGATAACTGCTATAGCGGCGGCACAAACTAATATCGCGCAAATTATTATTAATGCTTTTTTCATGTAAACTATTCGTAGTTTTATAAATTTTATCCTACAGATGAGATCGGCTGAGACGGCGTAGAATTATTTTCCTTTATCCTCTGCGCGCAGATTGCTCCTATTTCATATACGTCAGGGATATTCACGAGGTATAAAAAATCCGGCACAACTCTGGAGGGCGGATGTTTGCCAAATCCCGATTTTACCGCCATGCTTCCGGTCTTCTTTTCGAGGTAAAGAGTATCTTTATCTGTTTTTGTATTACCACTAAACTGATCCCAAGTGATGGACTCCAGGTGCCCATTTCTAAAATTTATAAGACGCGTGGGCAAGCCAACGAAGTAACCTCCATTGCCAAATATATTTAAGATATTGGAGATAGTCATATAAATACCAAGCAACAAAAAAATTGAAATAATTATGACTGGCAAAAGGATCGGCGTCCAATTTCCCGGGCCAACTTTGGTAGAAACGTTATTGATTTCTATGGTTCCCTCCGTACCTGTAAGCAATGGTGTTAAAAAGGCTAATAACACTAGAGATGCCATTACTATCATCCCCAACCCCAATACCCTGCGGGTAATGGCTTCTTTTACAGGTACCTTACGGGCGGATATTACCACAAAATCCGGAGTTTCCCCGCCAATGGTGGTAGTCAGCTCTGGAGGTAAATTAATATTTCCTATCATATTGATTATTTATATTACCTAAATTATCTTTTCTAATACAATTATATCAAAAATTACGCAAAACAAGTAGTACGCGTATTTCGAAGCCGCTCATTTCATACGTTCCAACGATAGGGGTTCCACCGCCGAATTCCCTACTTTACTTATTTGAAGTGTATTTGAAATTCACATCACGTTGCTCGGCAGGAAGCTGATACCCATCGATTTCGAAAGGATAAGCCAACACCCCGCTGGGAAAGATCGCATCGGGACTATAACTTTTCCAATAAAAGAACGAGCCCGGCTGAACCCAATGCAGATAGCGGTTTCCCGATTGCGCAATAGATGGGCCTATTCTTTTTAAATCTAAACCAAAGAGCGGATTGGGTGATGAATCTGATACCTTGAAACCAATGTCAACAAAAGAGTGGACACTAACGCCGTCAGGCGCGGGCACACTACCGGCAAATCCAATCAGTTCCCCGCGTTTTACCTTGTATCCAATTAGGGCTTTACATGTATCCGCATCGCCCTTGTCGGCCACATAGTCCATCATACCCATAAGAAGGCGTCCCTGAGCTTGGATATTTTTCCCTCGAGTTCCTTCAACCGCGCTACAGTCCGGATTTATATTTTGCCCAAGTAACAGTGGGGAGTTGGATAAGTGATAAACAAAAATAATCATACCCGGCCAATCGGGGCTGGCAGACTCAAAAAATAATACTAAATCATCCATCCGTATAATATTCTGCCGGTCCATCCGATAGGCACTATTATTCTGGAATCCCACTAATGTCATATCAATAGGCGCAAGTACGGGTGTTCCATGAATTTTGAGTTCCCAACCCATACTATGCTTGGTTGCGTAAGCTTCCCAGCCTGGATGGCCACCAACCTTTGGGCCAAGCGTAATCGTATCGGGGTCAGCGCCAGTACCATACATTTCCGTATGAGTATTGATACCTTCCATACTTGATGGCGGTGAAGTTATCGCAGATGCGCTCGTACTAGGTACCGAAAAAGGTTCTGAGGGAGAACTCACCAACATACCAGACCCGGCGTCTGATTTTGTGTTAAAGTTTTTTTGCGAAATGCTATTTATGCTTACTGTGTAAATGATACCAATAACAAATATGATTACCAGTATCAAAACTATGAATTTTTTTCTCATAATAAGCGTCTTAATTTACCGAGGAGATAGTGAATAATAGAGGCAAGAATTGTCCAGTAGAAGATTAAATAGATACCAATAAATGGGGGTGGCGGATCCTCTTTCAAAAAATTAATACCGGACAGCAACAAAGGTCCTATTAAGACAATTTTTATAGGCAGTATAATCGTAGATACGGTATTCTTCCAGGCGATTGGTGACGCCGTACCGAGGAAAGAGTCGGGGTACTGAGGGAAGCCTCGGGGGCCGGTTGATCCGAGGAGTGTGGTAGTAACAAAAAGAAACGCGAACCCGGAGATGATGAATAAGATAATGAATTTTGTTCTTGAAATATTCATACTTCAGTCTTACAGCCTCGGAGTGCCACTTATCTATTCAAATAAGTAATAGTTAACTGTAAAACCGTCGCGAATGAAACCCAAAGTAGATATGGGATATTGGCATAGATTATCCAAGTGTAGGTGGGTGTGCCTGTCTCAATGTGAAGTTTCAGACCAAATGAGTAGATCGCAAAGAGCGCCCAGATGAGCGTCCCAAGGACAAGGAGAATATCAGCCGCCGCCAAAAAATTATTTTTCAAACCAAACTGAATGGGCGTAAAGGCAAAGTTGAAAAAAAGATTGAGTGCAAATGGTAGAGCCACCATCCATGGGATTTGTTTGGTGAATGCTTTATAAAAAACTGTGCCAAAAGAAACGGCGATAATCGCATATAAAGCCGTCCACACCGGCCCAAAAAGCCAGCTTGGTGGCGACCAGGATGGCCTAATAAGTTGTGAGTACCAATTGTATGCATTGTTCATATATTTAGTCACAATAATTAACTTAAGAATTTTACCAATAAATTTATATTTCTATTCTACCAAAAAATCGCCACTTTGGCGATTTTTATTATGCTCCGCTTTGTGAGCAACGTTAGAACTATATTTATACTATCGCTAATTTGAAAACTATTTTTTCTTCGCCTTAGCTTTTTTGACAGGAGACTTAATTTTAGCGATTTTCTTTTTTTTATCATTCTTCTCTTCGGCCTTCACCTCCTGAACTTCTTCCTTCATCGCATTAGTTAATATGTCAAGAATTCTGTCGAGCTTAGCATTTAGCGCATCAACCTGAGCTTTTGTGGCAGCATTACTGACGCTGACGTTTACGCTTGGAACAAAGGAAGTATTAGAACTTCCACCGCCGAAACTTTTTTGAAAGCTCGGTTTTTGTTCATCGTGAGTCTTGAAACAATTGCTGCAAAAAACAGGACGACCGCCAATCGGCCTAAATGGCACTTCACAACTCTGGTTGCATTTAGCGCAGACGGCTTTGAATAACTGTCTTGGCACATCGCTTTTACCACCGAATTTACGTCCTCCGCCACCAATGCGATCGCCCCCAAAACTCTTACCACCGCTGTGTTTGTCGAATTTGTTGAATCCCATATTCGAAATGAGTGAGTAAAATAATTAAATTTATTTTCTAGCTAAGTGAGTGAAATGAATTAATTCATTTCCGAACGTGCGACGAAAATATGTTCGACATATTTGATTATTTTCGAGCGAATGAGAATATATGTGGCGAGGCTCATATATAGTATTGTATTAATTACTATGCTCCGAGGGTGGGATTCGAACCCACGACCAAGAGATTAACAGTCTCCTGCGCTACCGCTGCGCTACCTCGGAATATATTGAACTAGCACAATTATAATAAAAAAAGGCCCAAATGTCAATATTAGGCCTTTAAATTAAAGACTTAAAGCTTCCCGACTAAATCAATCCCCGGCTTTAGGGTCTTGGCGCCAGGTTGCCAATTTACCGGGCAAGCTTCGGCGCCGTGCTCGAGGCAGAATTTCGCCGCCTGCAATTTACGAAGCAATTCATTGATATTTCGTCCAATACTATTCCCATGAACCTCGTAGGCTTGGATAATCCCCTCCGGATCAATAATAAAGCTACCACGCAGCGACACCCCCTCCTCCGGCAGATAAACTCCAAGGTGGCGACTAAGGTCAGCAGTCGGATCTGCCCCCATCGGAAATTTTATTTTACCAATCGACGGCGAGCTGTCGTGCCATGCTTTGTGAACGAAGACAGTATCATTGCTCACGCTCATCACCTCCGCCCCTTCCCTCCTGAACTCCTCATACAAATCAGCCAGTGCTCCAAGTTCAGTCGGGCACACAAACGTGAAGTCCGCCGGATAGAAAAATAATACCAGCCACTTGCCGCGGAAATCTTTCATGTTCACATCCCTGAATTCATTGCCTTGAAAAACCTTGAGTGAAATATCCGCCAATTTTGTCCCAATTAAAGAAACAGCCGAACAGCAATTTTGTTCTATGCACATATAATTTTAAAACGGTTGAAGAAGATTATCATCCTTGTCCGGAGCGGTATTGCCGCCGAAGACTACATCTCGAATATTGCGAACACCAAACTGGCGGCCATCGAGGAATCCGGCCATCGCCGCCTCGGCCAGCCAGCCGGAATCGATCCAGTCAAAAAGCCATTCCGCGGTATAGCGTGGATCATTCTGGGTAATGCCGGCGCCGATCGTCTTCAGCCAGGTGCGATTGAACTCCTCCTGCGACCCGACCGGCGGCGCGATAATGATCGGAAGTCCGAGTGCGGAGTAGAAAACCATCTCGCTAGGCTTGGTCCACAGAATGTCCGTCTTCCGAAGCGTGTCGCAGTATGATTTGAAATAGTCCTCTTTGTGCGGAGAAAAAATAACGTTTAAATTCCTACCGAAATTCTTGACCAAGCGGGCGCGAATGATTGCTTGCTTAAAATAACTAAATACGTCACTGCGACTACCGGCTACCAGGTTTAGACTGATCTGCTCGTTTAAAATTTTATCCTTCAGTCCGAGCAGAATGTTGCTCGCGATATTCCGCTGAGCGCCGGCGCCACCGACCGCGAACGTGAGTGTCAGCGGGCGCTTCTCATCGGTGAAGTGGTTGCCTAGAAATTTCTGAACCGTGTCGCCAAATTTGTTGCGGTAGTGATGTTTTGGGTCGAGGTTCGAAATTCGCGCGGCCATATCATGCTTCAGGGTCTTGAATTCGGCTCCGATATTCTCCTCCGGTAGTGGAAAGCCGGTAAGAAAAATATTTTGCTCCTTCACTCCATATTCCATCAGCCGCTCAACTACTCGCCGGCAAGGCGCCAGATACTTTATCCGGCTCTTGGCAGGATCTAATGCCACCCAGGCTCTATTGATATCGCTATCGCAAATTACCGTATAAATTTCATTGCGGAATTTGTGCTCCTCCGCCATGAAGGCGGTCGTGAAGAAGGTGGTGATAAGCGGCAAATCCTTCTGATTGATTTGGTTGATCAGATCCCTGCCAAAGCCGCGGCGTATGAGCGAATAGGTCTGCCTGACCTGGACGGTAGGCTCGGATAGATCACGACGAGGATAAAAGGGCTGGATTTTCTGGATTCTATCAAACGTGCCAAAGATATACTCGCCTACTATAGGCCAGCTGCTCGTTCGAGAAAAAAATTCGTAGGTTTTCCGACCGCTATTCCAGGTTCGGAAGTCGCCTCTCGGAATCCCGGCGTAATTATTGGCAATCAGAACCTGGCCGGTCGGAGATAAATCTCGAAGCGGGAAGGCAGCGCGCTGATGGCCGTAACCCATGTCAACTGTAACGATCCATGCCTTTTGTTCCATAAGTATATTGTTTATTTGCGTTTGTTTTTTGCAAAAATGAAACCCATTTTTTTGTCGAAACGTGATGGGAACACCTGAACCGCGAATTTATTTTCCCGTAGTCTGGTTTCTATCTCCCGGAAGTCACCGCTTTTCTGGTGGTACTCCATAATAATCGCGCCAATTTTCGATAGGTCGGTGTCATCGACTGCGTCTATCACCTCGTATTCCCCACCTTCGATATCCATCTTCAGCAGGCTGACATTATTAATTATACACTTTTTCAATAAATCGGACAATGAATATGTATACACAGAGACAAATTTCTTGCCAGAGTCGCTGTCCCCTGCCACCATCAGGCGATGATTATGCGAATCCCGGGAAATTTCCAATTGCCTGTTGCCGGATTTCGCCGATAAGGCCGCCCTCACGACCTCGATATTTTTTACGTCGTTCTCCTTAATGTGCATATCAAGAAATTCCAAATTTTTGGGTTCCGGTTCTACGGCCACGATCCTCACGCTAGAGTTAAGCGTACGCGCATACAGCGAAAAAAAACCGGCATGAGCGCCTATATCTAAAATAGGATCTGAAGCATCACGAATTATCTGATCCACAATACGATATTCGTGCTCAGAAAAAATTTCCGCCGCCACACTAGCGTCAGCTTCGTCGCGAATCTGCAATTTCAATTCGCGGCCGTTTGATTTTACGGTGATGGTGTTCATTTTAATTTGTAACAGTAAGATATTGCATTGCAAATTCTACATCTGATTCAAAATTATCTGATTTCTCAATATATTCGAGTCCATACATTCGAGTTTCCTGGTAGAGAAACCTACTAAAGGAACAGGTAAATTCGGCTACCTGCCGTCGCACGATCTCACTGGATTCCTTAAGCCAATCATTAGGATTCGTATTTTGAACCATCCCACTAAAAACCAATTTAATGTTTCTTGAGCCAAAAAAAATCGGCCTGATGATCTTCAAACCATATTCTTTACGGACCCGATCAACATAATTCGGAAGCAAATGAATGCCCTCAATAATAACATCCTCGTGACCGATCACAGATTTTGAAATAATTTGCTGAATCGTTTTTTGCAATAAATTTGCCTCAGCTATTTGGAGTTCCACGCGAGCTTCGGGCGTCAAGATATTTTCCTCCGAATTACCGAAAAACCCAATAGGTTCAAGATTATTTGAAGGCATTTCTAAATTATCCGTGGATATTAATCTAGCCCCAATTTTCGCGTAGAGCCGACCGGCAATAATACTTTTTCCAACACGAGGCGCACCGCCTATAATGTAAATCATACGTTGTTCCGGGACTTGGAATCGGACCAAGATTAGCGGATTCAAAGTCCGCCGTCCTACCATTAGACGATCCCGGAATATTTTAATTAATTCCGAATTTTATACATAAACCCTTAACCCAGCCACTAATTTTTCTATTCAAATTTGCGCTTCTTCGAACGTTAATTCTCACTAAGCCATGGTATTCATCACCGGTATTTTTTTTATAACCTCTAAATTTATTTGGTTTATACCTTACTCTGTCAAACATTTCAAAACCTATCCCTAATTCATCCGACCAAAACTTTTTTATCTCATCAACCGGACACCCCCTATGGAGATAAATTTCGAAATAAATATCATGAACACTCAAGTCGCAAAAATCTAATAACCATTTGTAAAAGAACCGCACCATTCTCGGGTCACTGTTTGAAAATTTTACCGGACAGGATACGTCATGTGATTTCTGTTTATTTCCTTCTGCCCAATACAGTGCTGCCCCAACCATCCAAAAAACCTTCCTGTCGAGTTTTCCTATTTCGCTTATTGCCAATTTTTCAATTTGTTCAATAAGATCCAATCTTTGTTGCCTCTTTGCCAGCCCCCCTCGCTTGACCGCAGCCAACCGCTTCTCCGTGATCCTCTGCTTCTGAGGAACCGACAGGCCAACTTTTCTCAGCCATAGCGATAGCGTTGATTTCGCGACTGGGATTACCTTTAAAATTTCCGAATATGTCGCGCCATCTCGCCGCATTTCGATAGCCTTGCGTTGCTCGTCAACCTTAACCATATAGAACATAGATTAATATGTCCTATATTATAGTATATTTGTTCGAAAATGTGAAGTTATACCTTCAGCTGACGTCTCATGGCAAAACTGCTTGAGGTTATAGTCAACAGCAAAACGGCTAAAGCCTGCGATCCAAACAGGTACAGCATATGCGAGCGATAGTAATCTGTCAAGGAGAATTGATTGCCGAGCACAATCCCAATATAGCGATCAAGCCAGCTGAGCGACACAAAAACAATCACCATAGTTATGACGATACTGAGGAGCGTAAATATCCCAGCCTCCAGCCAATATGGCCCTCGGATAAACCAATTATTTGCTCCGACCAGACGCTTGATACTAATCTCAATTCGCTGACTATGGATGGAGACCCGAATCGTGTTGAAGATAATCAAGAACGCGATAATCGCGAACAGCAAGGATAGCCCGAAGCCAATGCCCTCAATCCGGTTCGTAATAAGTTGAATCCTGTCCAGCGCCGACTCGTTGCCGGAGAAACTTTTGCTCTCGATCAGCGGCTCATACTCTGGCACACTCAGCGCCTCGAGAATTTTGCGATAATCCCCCGGCTCGCGCGTCCTGACTGTAATGGTAGGACCAAATGGATTGCCGCCAAGCTCGTCGAGGGCCTGCAGGATCTCGGGGCTATATTTGTGATTATCTTTAAATGTTTTGAGGACTTCCTCTCTCGACAGATAGTTGAGAGCGACAACCTCCGGGAAGGTTGATATGAAACTTTTTAGTTCCGTAGTGTTCTGATCGGTAACGTCCGCGGAAAGATAGAAACTTATCGTCACCTGATCCCTCACCATCTGGACGGCCTTGCCCGTAACAATATCAAGCGACCAGAGCGTATTGACCGATAGCAACATCAAAACTAAAATCAGAATTGTCATGAACGAAAGACCGAGATTGCGGACAATATCCTGAAAGGCGAAATTAGCGATACGATATAGTGATCTCATAAATAATTAACAATGAAACAATTTTACCAACCCACCCCTACCCCGCCCTAGCGGGGATTTACAGCGTGTATTTGCCTTCGGATTCGTCGTTAATAATTGAACCATCGGCAAGAGTGATAACGCGGCGACGAAGTTTATTTACAACTTCGCGATTGTGAGTAACAAGCACAATCGTTGTTCCAAATTCATTGATCTTTTTTAATATTTCGATAATCTCTTCGGTATTTATCGAATCGAGATTCCCCGTCGGCTCATCGGCGATGAGTACTTTGGGCCGATGGACTAGCGAGCGCGCGATCACCACACGTTGCTGCTCGCCGCCGGAGAGCTGGCCGGGGTAGCGATCAAACTTATCGCCAAGACCAACTAAATTTAAAACTTGCGGCACAATCTGCCGGATGCGGGCGCCGGGGACATCTGACACCTCAAGTGCGAATGAAACATTTTCGAAAACAGTCTTCCTCGGGAGCAATTTGAAATCCTGAAAAATTACGCCGATCTGCCGGCGAAGATACGGGATGACCCCGGGAGAGATATTCGTTATATCCCAATTGCCAAGTTCTATTTTGCCGGTGGTTGGTTTCTCCTCGGCAATAAGAAGGCGAACAAGGGTAGTCTTCCCTGCCC
>JBBTSL010000102.1:0-3808 GCA_038064745.1 Patescibacteria group bacterium
TCCTTCGCGGAGGGCGGTTCTTTTTTTCGGAAAAAAGAACCAAAAACCGCTCGCTAGTTGTTCGGCTCCGACAATTCGGATTCGTTTTCCTGAGGCCGTGAACTCGCCTGTGGGCTCAGACAGCACGGCCTCCCACGGAAAACTCATCTCGAATTGTCAGGTCGCCTCACAAACGCTCGTCCGATTTGGCGACCGTTATCACCATTGTCCTCCGAGCGTTTGTCGAGTGAGAGTTACTTCCCGACGAACGGAGATTTTTTTCAATGCTCCTTATTTGATTTGAAAAAAATCGTAAGTGAGTCGTTGGAAGTTACCGAACGAGACAACTAGCTCGGCGGTTTTGGTTACTTTTGACGCCAAAAGTGACCGGGCCGGCGCGGAGCCGGGTTCGCAAAGGAAGGCAAACCCCACCTAACCTCCCCTTGGAAAGGGGAGGGAGCGAGACAGTGGCATTTCGCCTCGAAGGCCTTTATGCTATAATCCCAACATATGTACGCCCTCGCCTTTCAGAAGATCGTCTTTGAAGCTATTATCGACGTCGTCTACTTCCCGCTCTGGTGGTATAGTTTCGGATTGTTTAAATCAGCGAAGTGGTGCTTGGCGCTATTCCTCGAGGGTAATGCTCGCCTCGCGCCCGGGATCTGGCTCGTCAATATTTTCGTGCCGATGTATGGGCAGTACGATTGGCAGGGGAGGATCGTCAGCTTTTTCATGCGTTTGGTTCAGATTATTTTTCGGGGTGTGGCGCTCCTCGCGTGGTCGCTAGTCTGTGTAGCCTTGTTTATAATTTGGCTTGGGTTGCCGCTCCTTATTAGTTACGGATTTTATCATTCACTTTTAAAGGGATAGTATGGAAGAGAAAGTGGAACAACAGAAAGTGCTTCGCTGTCCGACCTGTTTTGGGGTCGGGAAGTTTCGCGGTCGCCAATGTTCAAATTGCCGCGGACTCGGGACTGTCCTGTATAAATACGGCAAGGTTTTATTTTGGCGTTATGATCTGACCAGATTTACTTTAGTTTATAATCGCCTCACCAGGATATTCAACAAAATCAGGTTGATCACAGTTTTCATTCTGATTTTAATTTGTTGGGTCTGGGCCGCTTATTTCGCGTATCAATATTTCACGGTAAATAGCGCGCAAATTTTGTTTAGCCTGATTCCACCTTCGACGCAATTATTATTTTGGTCGGGCCTCCTGCTAGCGTGCTACGCCTTTTATCGCGGTAGCGTCCAGCGCAAGCGTCTGATGTCGGTGGAGCAATATGATTATGATAAAATTTCCGGCGGTGAGAAACAGCTTGACTCATGGCAGGAGGTATTAGGTATACCTCGCCGCGAGCGACGTAATATTTCGGAGGCATTTACCGAGGAGGCGCTCGCTGCCCTGGACGCCGCTTATAGACTTGCCGACCGGAGTGGGGACGAGGAAGTGAAGCCGGTCTATTTATTCGTCGCTCTGCTCGAGTCAAATCGCATCGGCAATACCTTCATCCGACTTGGTATCGGCGCGAAAACTATTTCCGCTGAATTTGATCGGCTCGGCCTCCTCCCCAAGGGTAAAATTCAGAAAATTCCGCCCAGACTGGGGGATGAGCTCTATCAGATTTTATTTGAGGCCTATGAGGCGGCCTATAACCTGCATCAAAATTATGTCAGTGTAACCGAGCTTCTGATCGCGACCGTCGCAAATTCCAAATTGCTGGACGATATACTATTTGACCTCGGGATCGATCATCAAAAATTAAAAAATGTGGTCGCCTGGACCAGGATCCGCGAGCGGCTTCAGCGGCAATATGCGGCGCTCTCTCATGCCGGACGGTTCCGCTCTAAGCATGGCATGGATCGGGCGATGACTGCTGTCGCGACTCCTTTTCTAAATCATCTCAGCGATGATATCACGATGAAAGCGCAATACGGCCGGACGGAGGCGTGCGTGGCGCGTGATGCCGAAATTCAGCAAATTTTCCAGATTATCGAAGGTGGACAGAATAATGTCCTGCTCGTAGGTGAGTATGGAGCCGGCAAGCGGACGATCGTCGAGGGGGTCGCAGAGCGGATGATCGAAGGCGACGTGCCGAAGCGACTACAGGACAAGAGATTGATACAGCTGAGCACGTCATCGTTGCTGTCCGGCGCTACGCCAGCGGAGGCGATCCAGCGACTGGTGCAATGTCTCAATGAAATTGCGAGAGCCGGCAACGTGATTTTGTTTATTCATAATTTGCACGAGTTGCTCGGCGTCTCGACCGGCGGCGATCAGAGCTTGGACGTCGCCAGCACGCTCGCGGAATATTTGGCCGGCGGTAATTTCCTGGTGTTGGCTACCACCACCGTCGAAGCCTTCGCGCATGACGTTAGCAATTCCAAATTAAGCAGCGTCTTCAGCCACGTCGATATCAAGGAGATGGATCAGAATCAGGCGATCGAGGTCCTGGAGTCCAAGGCGGCCTATATTGAATATAAGGAAAAAGTATTTTTTGCTTACGACGCTCTGGAAAAGGCGGTGGAATTCAGCCGTCGATTCCTTCGTGATTCGCCTCTGCCGGGCAGCGCGCTTGAGCTCATCACCGAGGCGGCGGTGCACACCCGCTCCAAGAAGGGCGCGGATTCTCTGGTAACGTCCGAGCAGGTGAGTGATGTCGTCGTTGAGAAGACCCATATTCCCGTAAACGCCATCTCCGGCAATGAGAGCGAGAAGTTGATGAACCTCGAGGAAGAGTTGCATCGCCGCGTGATCGGGCAAGATGAAGCGGTAACGCTGGTAGCGAGTGCCCTTCGCCGCGCCAGGGCGGAGATACGTTCGCAGTCTCGGCCGATTGCCAATTTTCTATTCCTTGGGCCGACCGGTGTCGGCAAGACCGAACTTGCGAAAACTATCGCGGAGGTTTATTTTGGTGGTGAACAGCGGATGATACGATTTGATATGAGTGAGTATCAGGACAAGAGCAGTATTTATCGGCTCATCGGCGAGGCCGGCCGGAAGGGTACGGGCATCCTGACCGAGGCGGTGCGTCGACAACCTTTCGCCTTGCTCCTGCTCGATGAAATCGAAAAGGCCGACAAAGATATCCTGAATTTATTCCTGCAAGTGATGGACGATGGCCGCCTTACCGATAGCACTGGCCGGACGGTTGATTTTACTAATATTATAGTCATCGCTACTTCCAATGCCGGCACTAGCTATGTACAGGAGCAGACGAAGCTGGGTATCAGCCAGGATATGATCAAGGATCGTCTTCTGCACGGCGAGTTGAAGCAATATTTCCGACCGGAATTTCTAAATCGTTTCGACGGGATTGTTCTCTTTGATCATCTGTCCCAGGCGGCCATCAAGCAGATCACCGGCCTGATGTTGGCGCGGATTGGGAAGGACCTCGAGAAGAAGGGAATTAAATTGGAGGTTACCGATGAGGCGCTGAATTATTTCTCGGCGCTCGGATTTGATCCTGATTTCGGAGCGCGGCCGCTCCGACGCGTATTGCAGGAGAAGGTAGAGAATCAGCTGGCGGAGCTGTTGCTGTCCGGTAATTTGCCGCGACACTCGACCATCAGACTTGAAGAGGGGGGAAGGGTGACAGTTGCAAGTTAAAAGTTATAAGGTTGAAAGTCATGATGTACTATTTTGCTTTATTAGGCTTGGCTTTGTCGATTTTTTGTACGCTGGCGGTGCGTCGTGTCGCCGGTAAGGTTGATGTACTTGATAGGCCCGACGTTGAACGCAAGTTTCACGATCGGCCGGTGCCGTTGCTTGGCGGGGTCGCGCTGTTCATCGCTTGGTGGGTGTCCGTCGGCTATTTAGTTTTTGCGC
>JBBTSL010000103.1:0-1263 GCA_038064745.1 Patescibacteria group bacterium
GGCGTTATCATCACCCACGGCCACTACGACCACATCGGCGGTATTCCGCATCTGATCCCCGACCTCGGCTACCCGCCGATCTACGGCCTACCGATCACCAACGCCATCATCAAGAAACGCCAGGAAGATTACAAAAATCTCCGCCCGCTCAACATCCATAATGTCAGCATGAACGACAAGCTCCAGCTCGGCGTATTTAGCCTGGAATTTTTTCACCTCAACCACAACATCCCGGACGCGATGGGCGTGATCATCCGTACCCCCGAGGGTGTAATCATCCATACCGGCGACTGGAAATTTGACTACTCACCGGTCGGCGAAGCTCCGGCCGACCTCCAGAAAATTGCGAAAATCGGCTCGGAAGGCGTGCTCGCTCTGCTCTCCGACTCCACCAATGCCAGCCAACCGGGACACCAAATTTCCGAATCGACCATCGGAGTAAATCTTGAAGACCTGATCGCGAAGGTCCCCGGCCGCATCATCATCGGCACTTTCTCCTCACTGCTCTCACGCGTGAAGCAGATGATCGAAATGTCAGAGAAGCTCGGCAAGGTAGTCGCGCTCGGCGGATTTAGCATGAAGAGTAATGTGGAGATCGCCAAAGAGCTCGGCTACATGAAATTCAATCCGAAAACCATCGTCGATCTGAAAAATATTGATAATTATCCGAATAATAAAGTAGTGATCATCTGTACCGGCGCGCAAGGTGAAAAAAATGCCACCCTGATGCGGATCGCCAATGGCGAGCATCGAGAAGTCAAACTGATGGAGGGCGACACCGTCGTATTTTCCTCTTCCGTCATCCCGGGCAACGAACGCACCGTCCAACGTCTCAAAGATACCCTGTTCCGCAAAGGCGCCGAAGTTATCCATTATGAAATGATGGACGTGCACGCCGGCGGACACGCGAAAGCGGAGGACGTGAAGCTGATGTTGCGCCTGATGAACCCGAAATATTTCGTTCCGATTCACGGTAATCATTTCCTCCTGCGCTACAACGGCCGGATTGCTACCTCGATGGGTTTCCCCAAAGAAAATGTCTTCATCGCCGACAACGGCCAGGTGATGGAATTTGAGAAAGGGGTCGGTACCCTGACCAAAATGAAAATTCCTTCTGACTACGTCTTCGTCGACGGCCTCGGCGTCAGCGATGAAACCAACGTCGTCCTGCGCGACCGCCAAGTGCTCGCTGAGGACGGCATGGTCGTGGTGATCGCTACCATCGATAGCAAGACTGGCAAACTTATTCAAAATCCAGATATC
>JBBTSL010000104.1:0-6251 GCA_038064745.1 Patescibacteria group bacterium
AGAGTTGAACACGATTTGCTTTTTACTGGACATGAACTCGGGATTCCGATCGAAAGCGGCCGCACTCTCATGGTGATGGAAGGTCCAGCTTTTTCTACCGAGGCCGAGATAAAAGCCGATCTTAATCAAGCCGCCCTTATCGGGATGACTTCGATGCCGGAGGCCAAACTAGCCCGCGAAGCTGAACTTTGTTACTGCACTCTAGCGTGCGTCACGGACTATGATTCCGGCATCATTCCCGGCCGACCGTCGGTCACAGCCGAAGAAGTCAGTCAGGTTTTCAAAACCCTGAAAAAGTCCGCCACACAGGTGGTGCGAGAAGCTGCCAAACGCTTCTTCGCAAGAAACGATGGACCCTGCGGCTGCCAAACAGCGCTCGATACTGCCATCATGACCGATCCCAACTCGATTCCAGGTCCAAAAATCACCAGACTGGGCCCGATCCTGAAACGGTGGGCAGACATCAACCTGAAGAAGTAACTTAACGTCATTTGCCGGGGTGCGACTCGCCGGCCAATGTCACCACGACGAGCCGCACCTACAAAAAACACCACCTTCCAGTGATGTTTTTTGTTTCCTTTGAGTGGAAATTTAAACTTCTTCCAATTTATGTCCCATCCGATCTTTTTTTGTTTTCAAATATTTTTTATTAAACTCGTTTAATCCGCCCTCGATCGGCACCTGCGCCACAATTTCCAGCCCATATCCACCGATGCCGTTGATCTTTTTCGGATTATTGGTCATGAGAAGTATTTTCTTTAATCCCAAATCCCTTAGAACTTGCGCCCCGATACCATACTCGCGCAGATCGACCGCCAGGCCCAGCTTGGCATTGGCGTCCACCGTATCGAGGCCTTCATCCTGCTGTAATTTGTACGCTTTTATTTTATTGACCAGGCCGACTCCTCGCCCCTCCTGACTCATATATAGGATTACACCCTGACCGGCCATCTCAATATTTTTCATCGCTTTATTAAGTTGCCAGCCGCAATCGCAATGCTTCGAACCGAAAATATCTCCGGTAACACATGAGGAATGCACCCGCACCAAAATTGGTATATCCTGCGCGATGTTGCCTTTCGTCAGAACAGTATGCTCGCGCTTGTGGAGTAAATCCGAGTAAATTTTTATCGTCCATTGGCCGCTGTCCGTCTCGAGGTTTGCTTCCGCCTCCATTTTCACAAAACTTTCGTGACGATGGCGATAGGCAATCAAATCGGCGATGGAAATGAGCGACAGATTATACTGCTCTGAAAATTTTTCGAGCGCTGGCATCCGCATCATTGTCCCATCATCGTTTATGAGCTCGCTAATGACAGCGGCCGGTTTCAATCCGGCAAGACGGCAAAGATCCACGCTGGCCTCCGTATGTCCGGCACGGCATAACACTCCACCCTCTACCGCGCGCAGGGGAAATATGTGCCCAGGTCTTCGCAAATCCTCCGGCTTCGCATTCGGCGCTGCGGCCGCTAGGATAGTAGTCGCGCGATCCTCCGCCGAAATACCGGTGGACACTCCCTCGGCCGCTTCGATACTGACGGTGAAAGCGGTGGTATTTTTAGAATTATTATTTTTGACCATGCTCGGCAAATCCAATCGGTTCGCAATTTCATCTTCAAGCGATAAGCAAACCACTCCGCCAGTATGCCGAATTATAAATGCCATTTTTTCGGCAGTGATAAATTCGGCGGCAATCACGAGGTCGCCCTCATTCTCGCGATTTTCGTCATCGGTTACTATCACCATTTTCCCCGCTTTCAGATCTTCGATAGCTTGCTCGATGTTGTTCATAGATTTTTTCGATTTAAATAATATCTTACCAATTCATCCAAACTTAAAATATTAGTTATCAATTATTTTTACCAACGGAAATTTCTAATTCAATTGCCGAATGATCTGAAACTTCCTCAGCTAATACCCTAAAATCAATAATCTTAACCTCGTCACTTACAAACACATAATCGGCGAACCTAATATCTTTGGCATAGAAAGAGGTTCTGGTTGAGATAACTCCATATTCCTTAATCAAATTTCTCATTGGCAAATTTTCTATCATTTTTATACTCTCAGTTTGCGGCTCCAAATTAAAATCGCCGCAAATAACTTTTGCGCCTCGAAATTTTTTCACATACTCGATGAGCTTTTTCGACTGGTTCAACCTATCCGTTGAATCCGTTTTTCCACCGCCGTTCCACAGCCCATGAAAGTTAAAAACATTCAACTTACTTTCACTAGTTCTCAAAACCACTACCTGCAAATTTCTGGCATGACGAGCAATTTCTTCTCCTGGGATATAGCCTTTAAATTTATGCACAAAACATTCATCTTCTAATTCAACTACCATGCCCTTTTTGACAAACATAGCCAGCCCGTATGTTTCAAGGTTGTGTGCGCGAAAATATCCCTTGTGGTTGGGGAGAGCTTTCTCTATATCATCAAACAAGGTAAGACTCGGGTCGAGGCCACCTTGCTCCATGTGATTATAAGTCGCTCTGTGATAAATTTCTTGAAAACAAAATACATCAACATCCAAATTTTTGCTCAGAAAATTTATCAGCTCTGAGTGCACTCGTCCTCCCCATGTATTCAAGGTGATAATTTTCATATAAAATTCCGGTTAATTTCCATTATTATGCGTTAAAATAATGCCTTCGTCAATAAATGAAAGACGCCGCACCCGAAGGTCGTGCGTCTGAATTGCGACTGCCCCATGCATCTAGACTCCCCTGTCCGTTGGATACAACGGAATTTCGGTAAGCATCTCGGAAAGCATCCAAGCTATGATCGGATACTTGATCGCACGCTCAAGTTTGAATGAATTGACGAGGCCGTAGAAACATTCCAGCTGATGAAGTTGCTCCAACTCGTCAGTGGTTTTCCATATCCAGTCGGTCCGAACGAATCCATACCGAAAAAGTAATTCCACGTAATGTACCCACGGATTCCGGATCTTGAACTCAGCCGGACAAGCTTCGGCGAGTTCATTCTCATTCGAAAGTCCGCCATATGGATTTGGCTCACCTCGGAACAATGGTGAAACCGTTTGCGTTTGCGTTTAACCTTGGCGATATTGCCAAGGCTGGGCTGAAAAATAACACCAGGAAGCCTAAATGTCAAGGGAATGCCAAAAAAATACAGGCATAATTTGCCTGCATTTTTAGTGAAAAATATTTTACTCTACCACTACTTTCGTCATAACTACATCTTGAAGTGGTCGATCATTAGACGGATCAGTTGGACTTGAGGCGATTGCGTCAACTACTTCCATACCGGAAATAACTCTGCCAAAAATAGTATAAGCGTGTGGCAAAGGATAATCCTGATGCAGGATGAAGAATTGGCTGCCATTCGTATTTGGCCCAGCGTTGGCCATCGCTACCATTCCGCGCACATAGCCAAGTTTGTATGATGGGGTGCTGGCATCCAACTCATCAGCAAACTGATAATTGGGGCCACCACTCCCGGTGCCGGTCGGGTCGCCACCCTGGATCATGAACCCACTGATAACGCGATGAAATATTACGCCATCATAAAATCCCTTTTTCGCGAGCGTCAAGAAATTCTCTGTAGTCTTTGGTGCATCGTTTGAATAAAGTTCTATCGTGATGTCGCCTTTGTTGGTCTGGATTTTTACCACGGGCATAGTATTGGTTTTAGTTAATGAAGTTGAGGCTGGTGATGGGGGTAAAACAATTGACGGAGTGACCGATTCGGAGACCACTGGGCTCTGCGTTTCAAAGATTTGCTGAGATACCTCCCCGGAATTTTTATCATTTGTGATCGGCGGCCGGCCATATTTCGAAAAAATAAAACCACCGACAACCACCAAAATCGCCACACCTGTTATAACTTTATACTTGAACATAAAAATTATTTCTAAACATCCAAATTATAAAAACATTATATATTAATCTAAGGCAATAAACAAGGGAGTCGATTGACAGCGCCAATAATTTCAATTATCATTTTCATAAAGCTAACGCGCTTCGCGTTAACAAAACAAAAGAGGGTAAACAAATGGGCTGCAGCATACATGCGCATGTAGAAGTTGTGAGACGAGACAGAAAAAAAGCCGAATACTACGCGCAAGTACCAATATACGCGGGCGAAGACTACACGATATTCACCCTACTGGCGGACGTGCGAAACTTCAGTAATTTCGTAAAGCCGATTTCCGAACTAAAAGGTCTACCCGCGGATATTTCAGAGACGACCCGAAAGGAATCGAGGGGTCGCGACGATCATTCGCACTCCTGGCTCTCATTGAAGGAGCTCAAAAGAGCGCAACGAAGGTTCATCGCACTAAAGAAATACGAGCACTACTACCTGAAAGCCATCATCGCCCTTATGAAGGGGCTGGAAAACAAAAGCTGCAAACCCCGCCTCGTTTTCTGGTTCGATAACTAAATCGACCCACGAAGCCGGTCAGCATCCGAGCCCCATGGTTATGTTCCGCCTGGGGCTCTTCAATTTTATTATGTATAATTCTAGATTTATTGGCGGAAGGGGTGAGATTCGAACTCACGGTACCTTGCGGTACGACAGTTTTCAAGACTGTTGCCTTAAACCACTCGGCCACCCTTCCATAAATTTTGTCTGACTAGAATAGCATTTTTTAATAGAAAAATCAAGCCTAGCTGTACAAATCCCGCGTTTTCACACAACAATTTTGATTTTTATTATCCTTGACTTTTCAAACTAGACCCGATAGAGTGAGTACGATTGTTACTCTAACCCGGAGGCTCAAAAATGAGCGTAACGCTTGAGAGTTTTGCAAAGAAGAATGACTTTCCGCTTGTTTTCGAACACGAATGGTCGGAGGAAATAACAACCACTGGGCGCAAGACGGCAAAATTGCACCGAACGAAATGGTCCTGCATGCTGAAACAGCCGTTCTTTTATCGCGAAATGCAAGCCATCCTCGTAAGTCAGCCGGCAAAACTTCCATTCATGTTGACGCCCAGCTCAGGCAAAACCCGACGGGAGGCAAGGCGTAATTTGATCATGAAGATTCGTGGAACAACCCTTAAATATGGGGACTTTTCACAACTATGCGTCTGGGTTCCGCAAAATCTCCGATAACAACCGAACAAACTCGGAAAACCAACGGGCGCCGCGAACTCCACGCGGCGCCCTTACACATATATTTAACCCTTGCAAAATCGTCATTTCTTCGATAGTATAGCCGTGCTCACACGGAGGCGTGGCAGAGTGGTTGAACGCACCGGTTTCGAAAACCGGCATACCGAAAGGTATCGGAGGTTCGAATCCTCCCGCCTCCGCTTTCACCTCGCCGTAGCTTCAGCGAAGGCGGGCAGAGAATTTAGCAATATTTTTCTGCCCAGTTTTCTCTTAAAACTACGGCGGGGTTTCAGCATGATAAAATCCGCAAATTTTAAAATTTTCTATGACCTCGCTTGCTTTACTTTTCACCCTCTCCGCCATCGGCATCAGCGAGACAGTCTACCTGATAAAAAAACGACTCGCGATGCAGGCGCCTCAATGCTTCATCGGCAAGGGCTGTACCCAAGTCCTCGAGAGCGAATGGAGCCGGGTATTTATCATTCATACTGATGTTCTCGGGTTGCTTTTTTATATTTTTACTTCTTCTATTACGGCTTTTTTGTATATTGGCATCGGCCCCTTTTTACCGCTGAGTATGATAATGAAATTAGCCGTCGGATTGGGAATGCTACTGTCCATATTTTTTTTTTACTTGCAGTGGAAAGTTATAAAGGCCTGGTGCTTCTGGTGCCTGATGTCGGCCAGTACTATTTTTTTAATGGGATTAATATTGTTAATAAGTAATTTTTTTTAATGATATGTCAAAGACATCATTCAATTTGTTGAGGGTTGGTATGGCGATAACATTCCTCTGGATCGGGATAATGATCCTCAAAAGTCCTGAATCTTGGGGTGGCTATCTCCAGCCCTGGGCGGCCGGGCTTCTGCCAGTACCATTGAAGGAGGCGATGATTGGCACCGCGATTCTAGACATTGCTATCGGGATACTATTTCTGGTAGACTTTATGATCTGGCCCGCCGCGCTGATAAGCTCGATACATCTGATAGTCATCTTGACTGTAAGCGGGATTACCGACATCACCGTTCGCGATATCGGACTTCTTACCGCGACGCTTGCGCTGATGATTGAGACACTGCCACCGTCGTTTGTGCAAATTTTCAAAAAAACTAAACCGGAAACTTTATAGCTTTCGGCGCGGGGATGGCTTTTCTCAGACCATACGTGA
>JBBTSL010000105.1:0-3250 GCA_038064745.1 Patescibacteria group bacterium
CCGATAAACCATGATTGGTGCTATTTTCCCAAAATTTCCATCCGGTTAAATCCACCGGCTCACTACCTTTATTCCAAATTTCAATCCACTCATGCGTGCTGGTGGGGAAGGCGCCAATTTCATTAATGACGACATCGTTGCCGACTGCGAATGTTTTCGAAAAAATAAAAAAACTGCCGAGCAGTATGAGTATGGCAGCAAGATTTTTTTTATTTTGGCTCATAAAAATTTTAGGCGTGATTAGTATAACAAAAAGTAGGTTTATTGCAAATAATTTACATGCCTTCCTCACTCACCAAGGACTCGGTCGCCACCATTGGCCTCCGAGCATTTGTGAAGGTTCGACAACTGGGCCAACGAACGAAGATTTTTTTCATTGCGATTTTGCGACTACTTGAAAAAAATCGTCACCGCCACAGCGGGATCCCGCCTCACGGCGGTGACGAGTGAGTTGTTGCCAGTTGCGAACCGGAACAACCGCTCGGCGGTTTTGGTTCTTTTTTTACAAAAAGAACCGCCGCCCGCGGAGGAGTGTTTGTATACACTACTCTATACAAACTGTGGATAACTATGGGGAGAAGTACCCTAAAAAGGGGATAAGATTCAGTAATTTTACCCATTTTTTGGCTAAAGTTAGATAAGGATTTGTTTGTATACGCTAGTCTATACAAAGAAAATCATAAAAAATGACCAAAATTGCCATTTTTTCGCTAAACACAGCCAAAAGGTGACACCCTTGACAAAACATTCTATTTATGCTATACTATATTTGTTGTTCTTTAAAACAACTTGGACGAATCTTCGCACTCCCTTAATTCAAGGAAGAAAGATCGATTCACAGTTGCTAGTCTCAGTGAAATGAGAAGCAGCGGCGAATCCATCTCCTTGTGCGGCAACCTCTATTATGGGTTTCATGCGGCTTTGCTTGCTGACACCTTTGAGGATCTGCCTTCAAGTGGGTTGGAGATTATCATGACTGTCCTCGCGGTTGAAGGTTAACATCCTCGGATGATAACATTCTCGCCGGACAGATTACTAAACGGCGTAAGGCATTAAATTTTTAAAAAATTGGCCTGAGCGCCGTTTTTTTATATTCGAGCGAAGGAGCGAAATGAAAATTTATTCTCATTTCCGAGTGAGCGATGAATATATGCGCCGAAGGCCATATTGGCGGGTTATTATATGAAGTATTGACAAAATGCATATTTATAAATAGAATCTTGTTGGCAGTTGAACTCAAACAGGAGATAGCTCAAATGGCAAGGAAGAACGCGGCGCGCGTTGAAGTCCCCGAAAAAAAGGTTGATGCAGAGGTCGATATGTATGAGGAGGAGTATGGGCCAATGCAGGTGATCTTCATCGATGAACGGGCCCATGCTAGGCTGAATGGGGAAGAGAGGGCTGGAAAGTGGTACGACAAGTGTTCGTACAAGGAATCGCCGGATTCGACATTTTGTGTACGTACAACAGTGCCGAAGCGTTCCCTTGAAGACGGGGTCTTTCACCCGGATCGTTTTGAGCCGGACCTGGTCGCCGAACGGTGTGAGCGTGTTTCTGCGAAGGAAATCGCTAGAGCGGCTGCGAAAAGATTCAGCCTATCTACAATGAAGTTCCACAAGGGCCAGAAAGTTCGGCAGAGTCTTAGCGGAGCGGGTGTGACAACGCATACGGATGAGGTTGTTCTCAGAGTAGTAAAGGGCAAGGTTTGGCTCGACAATGGTCCGGGTAATGATCCGAGCGGGCCTTACGATGCCAAAACTGGCCTCAAATCTGGCGTGTTCGGATTCAGCTCACGAATCAGTCCGCTCGACGAGCCGGCGAAAACCTCATCAAAGAAAAAGAAGTAACCTGGCCAGTAAGGCTTCGGGCGGCGCGATAACATCAAGCCGCCCTTTCAATTGACACTTAAATCGTATTCAGGTAAACTAATCAGACGAAATTGATTTTAAGTTACACGTATATATATTGTATGGCGAAAGTAGCCTCACCACTTACCCCAGAATTTATTGAAAAAATGAAAGTTATTTTGCTTGAGGATAGGGTGCGCTTGAAGAAGGAGCTGGCGAAATACGGCACGAGAGAAAACGAAGGTCCGGACAAGGAGGCGCTGTTCCCGGACTATGGCAACAGCGAGGAGGATAACGCGCTTGAAGTAGCTGACTACGAAGCAAATTTATCTCTCGAGACCGATCTCACGAAGTCGCTCCGTGATGTGGAGAGCTCGCTCGCGCGCATCGAAAAAGGTACTTACGGAATTTGTAAGTATTGCGGCAAGCCGATCGCGGAGAAAAGATTGCTCGCTCGTCCGACCTCCAGCGCTGATATTTCCTGCAAGAAGACCATCGTACAGGAAGCTTAAATTTTATGTCATTTGGAACTCCGTTTGGCTACATTTTGCTCAGCGGAGTTTTTTTATTTATTGATCGTTTCTTCAAGTGGCAAGCGCTTAATTCGTGGAGCGCGCCGATCTCATTCGGGCCTTATCTGGGATGGGAACCATTTCTGAATAGTGGCATCGCCTTTGGCATCGTCTTGCCGCAGTATCTGATCATATTTTCTTCCCTAATTATTATCGGCATAATTTTTTACGTTTTTTATTGGCACTTCAGCCTCGAGAATCGGATTACAAGATTTATCCAGGGCGTTGGGCTCGTCATTATTTTGACGGGCGCGATATCGAATTTGATTGATCGCATATTGTATCAGAGGACGATTGATTACCTTAGAATTTTTTCCGGAGTTATAAATATTTCCGACTGTTTGATTGTCGCCGGCTTTGTGTTATACTTTTGGAGTTTGAAATATTCGAAGTGATATGTTAATGAAATTTCCGTCTGCGGCGGTGATGGGGATCGACTGCGTGCCGGTGACGGTAGAGGTGGATATTCACAAAGGGCAGACGAGCTTCACAGTGGTGGGTCTGCCGGATCCCTCGATCAAGGAATCGAAAGATCGCCTTTATTCCGCGTTGAAAAATTCGGGTTTTTCTTATCCATTTAATTTTCGAATTGTAATAAATTTGGCTCCGGCCGATACGCACAAGGAGGGAGCGATCTATGATCTGCCGATGGCGATGGGTATGATCGCGATTAGCAATGAAATGCCGATCAACGTGGACGATACTCTTATAGCCGGCGAGCTTGGGCTAGATGGATTGGTAAGGCACATACCTGGCGTACTTTCGCTGGCGTTGTATGCTAAAGAAGCCGGACTGCTTAGGTTATTTGTGCCGGATAATGACGCGGCCGAA
>JBBTSL010000106.1:0-7278 GCA_038064745.1 Patescibacteria group bacterium
CGAGCGTGACGGCTTCGTGGCTGACGTAATCAGAACGTTTCAGCTTGAGCGGTTGGACCATATCCATCAGCTCCAGTCGCTGACCTATTTCGGCATCGACCAAATGATTCCACGTTTGCCGGGTGGCGACCATGTCTTCCCGCACACCAGGCTCATGCCTCACGCGATCTTGTCCGGAGTACTCCGCGCGCTCATCGCTGGATACATCCAAAAGGCGAATCCGACCGAAACCAGAATTGCGATACTCGAGGATCTAATCCACGACGTGGCGACCTGCGCGGGCGGAGACGCTTGGCACAATATCGACCTGCCAGATGGGGAACGCAATCTGCTCGGACGAACTCTGTTCAATGAGGATTCTCATATCCTCAAAGTCTTCGAATGGCGTCATCATGATTGGCGGAAATTGAAAGAAAAGTACGGCCTGCCAGACAACACTCCGGAATTGGTCCATCGAACAATCAGTTCGGAACATGGTTTGAATGGCGCGATCCATACTTTCACAGACACACTGTCGTATCTTGCGGGCGACGTCGGCGCGCTGGTCTCACTCTATTTCAACGCCGATCTTCAGCTCCCGAAACGATTGCTCCCGATCACTGAGCTGGCGACCCCGGATGTTTTCAACCTCTGGCAAAACCTCGCGATCAAGTGTCAAAAAATCGTCGTAAAGAAGCCGGACATCTTGAGTAGCTTTCTGAAACTTCGACTCGCGATGTTTACTGAAATCTACAACCATCCGGACCACAAAGTGATCGAAATGATGATGGCGAGTGTCGTCTACCCTCAACTGTGGAAAAAAATTCGGAAGCGGCCGGAGGCCCTGCTCCACCAGCAAGACGACGATCTGAGCAACATGATCGAAGCGGAAATGCGAATGAAAAATATCGCGCTCCGACTTGACGCGTTCGAGACTACACCACTTCGGTTCGCCCTGAATACCAAAAAAGACGCTCTGAAAATGGAGAGGCAGCTTGCCGAGCGAGGCTATCTCACCTTATTCATCGACTACGGTCGGTTCAAACCAATCAAGACCAAAAGTTCAAAATACCTAGTCGAAGGCAGGGGAGGCAAGCCGATCTCGTTCAAAAACGCCTTCCCAGAAGTCGCGCGGCAGCTGGAAATAAAGGCCAAGTCACCTCCGGACGGGAGGAGGTTTCATCTCGTAGTTTACGAGAAAGCCAAAATGTCAGCTGAGCTCAGACGCGCCTGGCAAGAGGCCAGGAAGAGCTGGCACTCAGCGAAGTAAAACCACAGAAAAAACCCTGCACCAGATTTATGGTGCAGGGCTCTTCTTTTTAAAGATATTTATTTCGCCAAATGAACCGTCGAAACAATCTGATACAACTCATCCGCTCTGGCCCTGGTCTTCACATCATCGATTTTTTCTCTTTTTGCGAGACGCATGCCGGTCGACTCTACCGCTTCCCTATTCTTCGCGTTCATCTGGAATGGCACACCATATTCGAGACCGCCGGTGGCGGGATCAACAAACGTGATGCGCGTATCGTTGGCATAAGCAAGGTAAGTCGTCTGATACTGCTCGCGTTCCGGATTGAAGGTCACAACGACGATAAATTTAATCCCGGCCAAAGTAACCGTATCGAAACCCAACGCATAGTAATCCCCGAAATTTTTCGTGGAAACAACCCTATTATACAGAGCGACATCCTCATCCCATTTTTCACAGCCTGGCATCGCATAATTTTCACAGACCTGCCTCGGATCGAGCTTGGCTTTCTCGGCCAACCAGGCTTCACGCGTCTTGGTGGAGAAATATAAAGTATCAATGAGCCCGAGTGAGCCAGATCGCCTTGTGAAACTCATTGTTACCGCTCCAGGCTTCACAGAGCTGACGTCTGATTGCAGATAACTCTTGTACTGGAAACTGACTTTGGTGTTGGAATTCTCAAAGAACTGATCATGATCGATCACGAGCGGCTCAGCGCCGGATTGCCCGGGCTCGGTATTTTTGGCGGTCGGCGAACCAAGTTGCTTGCAGCCAAAGCCAACCAGCACAATTACCAGTGTCGCGGAAATAAGCAAATCTGACTTTTTCATAATATAATTATAATCTGTGTAATCTTTCTTTATCTGTGTAATCCTATGAAAATTTTTCCGCCATTTCGATCAGGCGATTTGAATAGCCGGTTTCGTTATCGTACCAGCCGATGACCTTTACCATAGTTTGTCCGACGACATTTGTCAAGGGTAGATCGATGATCGCGGAATGGGTATTGCCGATAAAGTCAGAAGACACCAGTAATTCTTTCGTGGTAGTAAGTATGCCTTTGAAACGGTCCTCTTTGGACGCTTTTACAAATGCATCATTAATTTCATCAACCGTAACTTCTTTCATCAAAATAGCCGTAACATCCGACAAGGAAACGGTCGGAACCGGCACCCGGATCGCCAGGCCATCGAATATCCCCTGCAACTCCGGGATCGCCTCAGTAGTCGCCACAGCGGCTCCGGTCGTAGTCGGGACAATATTTTCGGCGGCTGCCCTGGCGCGCCTGAGATCGCGATGCGGGCCATCCTGCAAATTCTGATCGGCGGTATAGCCATGCACCGTACTCATCATCGCTTTCTCAACCCCGAAATGATCCTGCAAAACTGCCATGATCGGCGCGATGCAATTGGTCGTACAGGAAGCATTATTGATAATTTTAATTTTTTCGTTCTTGACCTTGTCGCAATTTACACCGCGCACATAGGTAGGTACTCCGCCTTTGGCAGGCGCGCTGATGATTACTTTCCTCGCGCCGGCGGTGATGTGCATCTCCCCGCCCTCGACACTGGTAAACCGCCCCGTACATTCCAGGGCCACGTCTACCTTTAATTTCTTCCAAGGCAGGCGCGTCGGATCCTTCTCGGCGAAGACCGGTACCTTCTTGCCGGCGACGATTAAATTATTCTCATCGAAGTCTATCTCTACCGGCCAGGTGCCATAGGCCGTGTCATACTTCAGAAGATGCGCGAGAGTCTTGGTGTCGGTAAGATCGTTTATCGCGATAATCTTGACCAGCTTACGTTGAAAAGCGGCGCGGAAAGTCTGTCGGCCGATCCTGCCAAAGCCATTGATTGCAACGTTGACCATAGTATAAAAATTTAAAAACCAAATTCTCAAATCCCAATGACCAAATCACAATTGGACATTGGTCATTGGGGCTTGGGGTTTCTATATTATACCCTTTCTATCGAACAATCGCAAAAATACATTTAAGATATTCCCCCTCCGTAAAAGCCACCAAATTCGGGTGATCAATGCCGTGGGTAAAGGTCTCTATAATCTGTACTGTCCGCCCAGCGCGAGCGGCCGCCTCGGAAAGCATAAAACGGAAATCTTGCAATGAAACATGGGCTGAACAGGAACAAGTCACAAGTATGCCATTCTTGGGCAAAATCCTCAGCGCCGCCTCATTTATTTTACGATAACCTTGGAGCCCCTCATGAACCTTGCGGCGATCCTTCACGAAAGCCGGCGGGTCGAGGATGATGACATCAAATTCGTCTTTTGCGCGGTCGGCGAGGTACTCTTTCACATCAGCCAAAATAAATTCAGCTTTTTTTTCGTCTAATTTATTTAAAATGACATTTCTCTCCGCCTCCTCGAGAGCGGGTTTCGAAGAATCAACGCTTACCACTTTTTTTGCTCCGGCGCCAAGCGCATAAACACTAAAGCCCCCGGTGTAAGAAAAGCAATTCAAAACACTTTTTCCTTTGGAATATTTTTCGAGCGCCTGACGTTTGTCGCGCTGATCCAGGAAAAATCCCGTCTTCTGTCCTTCCTTTATATTTACCTGAAATTTATAACCGTTTTCCAAAATTTTAATTTCATTCGGAATCTTTCCGAATAGCAAACCGGTCATTCCAACTTCATTTGTCATTCCAGACCACGATCTGGAATCCACAATTGGCTGTCTGGTGTCGACGGTTGTGGATTCCCGCTCCTGGGCGGGAATGACAATTTGTGCTCTTTTTCGATCTCGAACATCCGACCGTTCAAAAATACCTTTTAATTTTATTTCAGTAACGAGCGCCTCCACAATTTCCTTTTTCCATCTTTCAATACCGGGATTATGAAACTGAACCACCGCATAGTCGCCATACAAATCCACAATCAGCCCCGGCAGAAGATCGTTCTCGCCGTTCACAATTCGGCAGGCGTTCGTTTTTTTGTTCAAAACAAATTTTTTTCGCAATTCAAAAGCGTCTCGAATCCGCGCCGAAAAAAATTCCTGATTCACCTCTGCCCTCTCCCAATCCCAAACTCTGACTGCAATCTGCGAATAGGAATTAAAATAGCCGCTGGCCAGATAGCTCCCGGCTTCATCGGTCAATTCCACTGGTTCGCCGCCCGCTATCCCCTCCGGGATTTGCTTCAAGGCCCCGGAAAATACCCAAGGGTGGCGACCTCGAATGGGGCCAATGCGATTGCTGTGTACAGTTAGCTTAATCATACAGATAACATTATATGCTAGTTCAACTTATTTTTCAATAAAAAAACACCCCGACTTTGGGTCGGGATGTTTTATCCGTGCCTACTTAAGTTCAACCTTAAATGGCAAACTATTCTCAGCTATCACTTCCTTCGTCACAGTGTTTACCGCCTCGATATGAACCGCGTATTGACCAGCGGCGAATTTGTCCGTCACCGGTAATGCAAAGGTAAATAATTTCCTCGCTCCCGCCTTCATCGTCAATCGACTGGTCGCCGTACTCAATACTTTGCCACTTCCGTCAAACGTATGCCGAATCAATTGGATCTTCTGAGTTACTGGCGATTGATTTTGATAACTATAACGCATTTTGATACTGGCTGGTACTGGCGAATTTGCCTTGAACTTCTTCATGTCCGTGGCGTCAAAATCAATCGGCGATTCGACGCTCGCTGGCGCGCCCAAGGTCACCAATTTGCGTTTCGCTTTTACAACTGCAATAGTAAAGCTATTCTCGGCAAGAGTTGTTTTTCCGCTCGTGATTTTCACCTTTACCGTGTAATTACCGGCTGCCAAACTCTTGGGCATTTGCTGCACAACCTTGCGCGTGAAAGTTTCTCCAGGTTTCAATTTCACCACGCCGGATGTCGCGAAGATCGCCTTTTTGGATTTATTCAGAATCTGGCGAAGCACCTTGATAGAAGCCGTTTTGCCGGAAGAGTTTGTGTAGCTATAGGTATAACTTAGCTTAGCCCCTGCCTCTAACGCCGTGGCCGGCAATTTCAGAAGTTCGATCGCCGAGGAAGGATTTAACGCCACTGACCCTGTTACTGGCGGAGGGGTTACAGTTGTTGGCGGGTTCTGAGTGGTATTTACAGTGGTATTCACAGTGGTTGTCGCGGCCGGCGCAATCTGCGCGGCAGTCGCGGCGGCAGCGTAGACGATAGAATCACTGACGACCAGCGCCAAGTTCCCCGCCAAATCACGATACCTCACATACACCGTCTTGGTGCCATAACCATCGGATAGGGTCCAGCTCTTCGGTAAATTGGAATATGCAATCCACGGCGCGTCGCGCAAATCAGCGTTATTACTAATCGCCATTTGCGTGACATCAGTAGCGCCAAGAGTCAGAGTAACGGCCGTGCCAGTAGTAACCGCCGCGCCCGAATTAATACTAACCGAAGTATTAGATGGCGGCAACGTATCTGGCGTGAAACTCCCGCCTCCACCGCCGGTCGCGGCGGCGGCGGCAGCAGTGGTAGCGCTGGCGGCGTCCGAGGACGAACTTTCGCCGGTGCCATTCCAAGCCGTCATCTTATAATAATATAAAGTACTGGCGGATCGGCCGGTGTCGCTGTAGGTGAGGCCAGTGGTAGTCGCGATCGAGGTGTAGCTAGAGCCATCGGTACTGCGATGAACATCATAATAGGTGGCGCCGGAAACAGCTGTCCAGCTCACATCTACCTGGCTCGCTGAAGCCGCCACCGCGGTAACGCCGGTCGGAGCGGCAGTGACGCCGGTAGTAGTTGCAGTATAGGCGATCACGAAATCCGTCAAGTGCGCTGATAGCCCGGTGATTGTCATATTGGTAACGTCCACTGTTGAGCCACCCTCAACCTGCACATAATCACCTTTTTCCGGGGAGAAGTACATTAATTTCAACGAACTCGTCGCGACTCCGGCCGGAATGGTGAGAGAGGAAAAGTCCAATTGAATTTCTGCGTTGCCAGAAAGGTCTTTGATAGTCTGGGTGCCTTCGGCTGAAATACTGAAGTTCGTATTGCCGACCGGTTTGAAGTTGGTAGTGGCCGGAGCGCTGTAATTCTTCTCGAGAGTTAAATTAACATCGCCACTGCCGGACTCGAGTACACCCTTACCAACCGTGAATTTAATTCCGCTCGCGCTGGTATCATTTACCGACCCGCCGGCGCTGGCCGTCATCACGCCGTTGGTGGAGGTGGGCGTCTTCGTAGCGTCTGCCGTCAGAGAGAAATTATTGGCAATCGAGCTGGTATTGGTAATAGTAACAGTGCCGGACTTGCTAGTTTCAGTGTGATTTGGTCCCACGCCCTTCACCGTCCAGACTCCCTCGGTCACCGGTAAGGAATACGTGCCATTGGCATTCACGGGAGCGGTGACGATCGTGCCGGAAGCATTTGACGCCGCGATATAACCCTTGCTCATCGCCGCGCCGGCTGAACTACTGACCACACCCTCGATAGTGAAGCCTGCCTTGGCCAACGATGCCTGGTCCGGACTGGCGCCACCAAAATCATAGCTACCGGTAGTAGTCGTGAAGGTCACATTTAGAGCGGAAGCAGTTGGCAAATAATTGGCCGTGCCGGCTGACATCGTATAGGTGCCGGAGGCGATACTGATGGAGTAGGTACCACTAGCGTTGGCTACCGCTGTCTGCAACATGCCGTTGCTTGTATTCTTGAAGGAGACAAGCGTGCCGGACAAGGTACTGGTATTACTTACATTGCTAAAGATTGTTCCAGTAACGGTAATATAATCGTTGGATGAAATACCAAGATCAACCGTTATCGCGCCGCCAGCTGTAGTGGTGCCACTGAATTTCCCGACTCCGAACACATCGACGAAATAATTATAATCTTGCCCAGCGGTGACGGTGCTGGTAGTAATAGTGTTTAATCCTTTCAGCGAGGTGCGGATGGTTTTGGTTTTGTCCGTGGCATTCCTCAGCTCAAGCATACCGTTCATGGCTGACGTGCCACCGGTGAAGCCAACGCTGACGGTGCTAGTGGCGGCCACGGTGATATCCTGCGTGCTGGTGGCCGAGAAGACCTTGGTCGCGCTTAATTCTCCAAGT
>JBBTSL010000107.1:0-6270 GCA_038064745.1 Patescibacteria group bacterium
AGTTATGTATCTTTTTCTTGATAATACCGCTACTGAGGAGCTGGTTTTTTTTGTTTCGGAGGACGGCCGATCATTTCGAGAGTACCGCAAAATTTCAGAAGCTGAAGGAGGTATTCCTCAGGCGCTTTCAGAAATCCTTTTGGCTGAAAAATTGAAACTTGCCGATTTGGCCGGCATCGCGGTCAGGGTCGGGGTGGGGCGTTTCACCGCGACACGCGTGGCCGTGGTCTTCGCAAACACGATGGCTTATGCGCTTCAGTTACCGGTCGCGGCGGTTCATTCATCGGAGCCGTCCGAGGCTTTTAAAATTTTAATGTCTACCCCGAAGGGCAAATATATCCTGGCCGAATATAGCGCTGAGCCCCGTATTGGGAAAAAGATTTAGTATGCTTTCTCCATATCATCGCTACCGTCTTTATGAAATTTTGCCAGGCCTTAGCATCTGGCTGACCTTGATTTTTTGTTTGTTCCTCAGTTTTTTTCGTCCACTATGGATGATATATCTCATCATAATTTTTGATGTTTATTGGGTGCTGAGAGTTGTTTATTTTTCTTTTTACACGATCATGTCCTGGGGTCGATTCCACCACGCCATCGGGCTGGACTGGCTCGCTGCGTTAAACGAAAAGTTTCCGCTTTGGAAAGAAAAAATTAACGTCGTATTTTTGCCGCTTTACAATGAAGAGTTCGACGTCATCAAGGGGACTCTCGACGCGCTCAGCGCCTCGAGCTATCCGGCGAAGAGTCTTTATGTGGTTATTTCCGGTGAAGCGCGTCTGCTTGGTCATTGGCAGAAGATCCAGTCTGTGATAAGAGAAAATTACAGCTCGGTATTCGCGGATCTGATCTTCTATACTCATCCGGACGGCTTATCCGGAGAGATACCCGGGAAGGGCTCAAACATTCACCACGCAGAATGGGAATTCAAAAAATACGCGGATCAGAAAGGCTGGCGGTATGAGGATATTATAATTTCTGTGTTCGATGTCGATACGATCGTTCATCCGCAATATTTCGCGCATCTCACCTACATGTATCTTAAGCACCCGAATCCGACCAGGAGCTCATTTCAGCCGATAACGCTTTATAATAATAATCTCTGGGATTCGCCGGCGATACTGCGAATCATGGCGTTCGGGACAACTTTCTGGATGTTATTCAGCTTGGCGCGTCTCGACAACCTGGTAACTTTTTCTTCTCACAGTATGAGCTTCAAAGCGGTGATGGATGTGGGAGGTCATGCGAAGGATATCATCAGCGAGGATTCTCGGATATTTTTCCAATGCTGGCTTAGGTATGGTGGCGAGTATGAGGTAAGTCCGCTGTATCTGCCGGTCTCGATGGATACGGTGAGAGATGACAAGATTTGGAACAGTCTCAGAAATCTTTATCTCCAGCAGCGCCGCTGGGCCTGGGGTGTCGAAAATATTTCCTATCTGCTCTGGGAATATGGCAAGCACCCGGAAATAAGCCGATATAAAAAGTGGACGATGTTGTTCCACGAATGGGAGGGGAAGTGGAGCTGGGCTGTGGTCGCGATACTTATCACCATCCTCGGTCGCCTGCCGCTATGGATCGCCGGCGATCAGGTAAGGCAGAGCGCGCTTTTCTTCAATACGCCTCATGTGCTGGAGATATTGATGACTCTAGCGATGGTCGGCCTGCTCGTATCGCTTATCATCAGCATGCTGCTTCTGCCGCCTCGCCCAGAGCATCGCGGATCGCACAATTATTTATTTATGATTTTACAGTGGGCGCTGACGCCGGTCTCTCTTTTGCTTTTTTCTTCTTTTCCGTGTCTCGATGCCGTGACGCACCTGATGCTTGGGCGATATCTCGGGTTTAATGTGTCGGTAAAAAAACGCGCTGTGTAAATCACTGTCATTCCGACCGCGATTCCCCGCTTGGGCGGGGTAGGGGTGGGTTGGTTAACGTTTACGAACCCACCCCCGGCCTTGAGGCCGACCCCGCCCAAGCGGGGAATACTCGGAATGACAAATTGAAAATATGTTAAGAAAAATTGTAATAATTGGCTCAATTATATTTCTTGGCGCTATCGGCACCGGTTCTTTTTGGCTTTGGCAAAATTATCAGAACGGACGGCTGCCGGAGAAAATTATTACAGCCGCCTTCCCGGCAATAAAAAATTCTGCGACTGGGATAAATGTTTTTCAAAGCGCTCTTGGCATGGGAGTGCCGCGAACGTATTTAGTTCTATTATTAAATAACACCGAGCTTCGGCCCGGCGGCGGGTTTATCGGATCATACGCCATCGTGAGGTTTGATAAAGGCAAGTCGGAGGTTTTGAAAGTAGAAGGAACGGAAATTCTCGACAATAATTATATTGGCTTCGTCGCCACACCGCCGCCGCCGCTCGCCAAATATCTCGGATTAAAAAATTGGCAATTTCGCGACAGCAACTGGTCGCCTGATTTCCCAACGGACGCGAAGAAAGCGCTGGAGTTCTATCGGGCGGAGCATGGTGTGGAGGCCGAGAACATTTCCGGAGTCATTGCGATCACGCCGAATATTTTCGAAGAAATACTGAAGCTGGTGGGGCCGATAACGGTAGACGGAATAAAGTTTACCAGTGAAAATTTTACTGAGACTTTGGAATATGAAGTTGAATACGGATTTGAGAAACGAGGTGTGAAGTTTCGCGACCGCAAGCAGCTGCTCGGCGATGTTTGGGGCGCGCTTTGGCCGCGTTTGGCTAGTTCATTTTTTACCAACTGGTCCGATTACAAGAAGTTGATTCCTGCCTTGCTTCGAGAGAAGCAAGTTATGCTTTATTCGACCGTGGCAGACGAGGAGGCGAAAATACTTGAGCAGGATTGGGGAGGTGAGATGAAGAGCGAGGCCGGCGATTATTTACTTTGGGTTGATGCCAACTTGGATTCGCTGAAGACCGATGTTGCTGTGACGCGTTCGCTCTCGTATTCGATCACTCCGTCTTCGAGCAGTTTCGTCGCGAAGGCCACCATGCGATATTATCACACGGGAGGATTTTCGTGGCGAACTTCTCGCTATCGGGATTATGCCAGGGTATTTGTCCCCGCCGGCAGTCGATTGGTAGGCAGCTCCGGAAATGACGGCAAGGTCGATCAGGGTGAGGAGGGCGGGAGGCATTGGTTTGGGGCGTTTATCAGCATTAATCCCGGCAAACAAGGAGAGTTGTCTTTCACATATTTATTACCGAAGTCTATCGCCGACGGGCTAGAGGACGGACAATATTATCTGGGCGTGCAAAAGCAGCTGGGAACTGATAGAATACGATTGACACTTGAGCTAAAATTTGATAAAAAACTAACTGGCGCCATTCCGCCGGAATCGTCCGAAAAGTTTGGCGATAATTTGTATCAGGTTGCAGCGGATTTAAGTGTGGATAGAGAGTTTGAGATAGAATTAACGAAATCCCAATGACCAATGTCCAATATGATTTGGGATTTGGAAATTGTGATTTGGGATTTTTCATAATGTATGTTTATAAAAAAAATCGGCATTGATCTCGGCACGACGAACGTGCTTGTTTATATTCCCAAAAAAGGAATAGTCGTGAATGAGCCGAGTGTCGTGGCGATTTCCAGGATAGACGGCAAAGTTCTCGCGGTCGGCCTCGAAGCCAAAGATATGATTGGGCGAACACCCGACAGTATTATCGCGGAGCGGCCTCTGAAGGAAGGCGTGATTGCAAACTATCATACGACCGAGGCGATGCTTCGTTATTTTATCAACAAGGCTCTCGGCGGTGTCAGATTATTTCGTCCGGAGGTGATGGTGGCGGTGCCGGGCGGAATTACTTCGACGGAGAGGCGCGCGGTGATTGACGCGACCATCGCGGCCGGCGCTCGCGCGGCTTACATTATCAAAGAGCCGATCGTCGCGGCCATCGGCGCCGACATTCCTATCGGGGCGGCCTCCGGCCACATGATTATCGATATCGGCGGCGGGACGGCGGAGATCGCCATTATTTCGCTGGGCGGCATAGTTTCCTCGGGTTCGGTCCGGATCGGGGGTAACAAATTCGACCAATCTATGGTAGAATATATACGTCACAAGTACAATCTGGCGATTGGCGAGCGAAGCGCCGAAGAAGTAAAAATTGCAATCGGTTCAGCGATCTTCATGGACAATCCATTGTCGATCGAAGTCAAGGGACGTGATATGGTGACCGGTCTGCCTCGTATCGTCACGGTGAAATCCGATGACACGACCGAGGCTCTTCAGCACGACCTCGAACTTCTCGTGAACGCGATCAAGGAAGTATTGCATCGGACGCCGCCCGAACTTTCAGCTGATGTGATGGACAAGGGGATAATTCTTTCCGGCGGGTCAGCCTTGCTTCGAAATCTTGATGTGCTTATCGCTGAGGCGACCGGCGTGCCAACCTATGTTGCCGACGAGCCGCTCCTCTGTGTGGCCAAGGGCACCGGCATCGCGCTTGAAAATTTAGATAGTTACAAGCGTAGCATACTAGCGACAAAATAATATTAAGTATGGTAATCGGCATTGAAGCTTCTCACGCCAATCAAGCGGAGCGTACCGGTGTGGAGGAGTATTGTTATCAAATTATTGAATCCTTGAAGAAGGTGATACCCTCGGCAGAGAAGGTGATTTTGTATTCCAATTCCCCGCTAATCGAAGATCTTGCGACACTTCCGCCCAATTGGGAGGTTAAGATTTTGCATTGGCCATTTTCCAAATTATGGACGCAGGCGCGTCTGTCGTGGCATTTTTTATTTCACAAGCCGGACATCTTCTTCTCGCCCGGTCAAATTTTACCGATGAATTGCCCGCGCAAGACCGTCACGATGGTCCATGATAGCGCCTTCATGGTCTACCCGCGCGCTTATGGATTTTTTTCTAGGTTATATCTGAGGTGGATGAACAGGCGAATTATGAACAAATCCGAGACGATAATTACTTCGACCGAATTTAACAAAAGCGAATTGCAGAGGCTGTATGGCGGCAGGATCGCTCAGAAGGTGGCGGTCATCCCGCTGGGGTTCAACACCGTCCGGCCGACCGCGAACTTTGATCCGAAGAAATTCGGGGCTACTAAGCCATATATATTGAGTGTCGGACGCCTCGAGACCAAGAAGAATACCAAATTTTTGATTCAGGCTTTCTGCGTGATGAAGATGTCGGCTGACATTCAGCTGGTATTGGTCGGCAGGCCGGGGGTGGGGTATGGCCCGATCGAGAGGCAGATTAAGCAGTGTCCCTATATCGAGGATATAATTCGGCTGGATTATATTTCTCGCGCGGATCTCGCCGGTCTTTACAAGAATGCCGTGGCCTTGGTATTCCCTTCGATTTACGAGGGCTTCGGTTTTCCTTTGCTTGAAGCGCTTTCACTTGGCACTCCGGCCATTGCCGGCGATATCGAGGCTTTGCGAGAAGTTTGTGGCGACGCTTGTACCTATGTAGATCCGTTCGACGTCAAACTTTTATCCGATACAATTATCGAATTAGTGAAAAACTCCGGAAATCAGATTAAATTCAGTCATGAGGGCCGTGAGCGGGCGGCGCAATATTCCTGGGACAAAGCCGGGGCCGAAACCTGGAACGTTATTGCCAGTTAGGGAATTTCTTGTTACGATAGGCGCAGATTTCTAGAAATATTGTGATTATCGGCCACCGTAAAATTTTGGACTTTTTCTCTACTGCCGCCTCGGCCGGTCAGTTAAGTCATGCCTACGGATTTATCGGCCCTCGAAGCGTCGGCAAACGCGCGGTCGCATTGCAAATTTCCGCTAGCCTACTCAACGTCCCGGAGGAGAAGCTTCTGAATAATCCGGATTTTATACTAGTGGAACGAGTTGAGGATGAGAAGACAGGCAAGTTAAAAAAAGAAATTTCCGTGAGCGAGGCTAGGGCGCTGAAGTCCGGGCTTCAGCACACATCCTGGCAGAAAGGAAATCGCGTGGTACTGGTCGACGGAGCCGAGTATCTGAATTCAGAGTCCGGCAACGCTCTGCTCAAATTATTGGAGGAGCCGGCGCCGGGGACATTTTTCTTTCTGCTCATCGAGAATGAAAGCGCTATATTGCCCACAGTCCATTCGCGTCTTCAGTCGTTTTATTTTTCGCTGGTGAAGAGTGAGGAGATCACGAAGGAGCTGAAGGCGAGGGGAGTCTCCGCGGAGCGAGCAGAGGCCTATGCGCGGCGAGCCGCCGGCCGGCCGGGCCGAGCGTTGGCGTTTCTGGAGACCCTGAACGACGAAGTCTACGCGGATCGGTTGGCGACCTTTCAGAAGCTGGTCGGCGC
>JBBTSL010000108.1:0-2972 GCA_038064745.1 Patescibacteria group bacterium
CGGAAACTTTATAGCTTTCGGATAAAAATCTTTTAATATTAACTAAAAAGAAATGAACAAAAAACTAATCGCGGCCGGCCTGTTCGTCGCCGCCGGACTTGCAACCTACTTTCTTCTGCCGACCAAACAGCCGGAATCGCAAATTACCCCCGGCCAATCGCCGGTCACAGCGGAAGCAAAAGGCACTGTTGTTTACTCCGAGTCAGGATTTTTACCGGCCAGCCTAACTGTTAAAAAAGGCGAAACTGTCACCTGGAAAAATGAAAGTTCACGTTCAATGTGGACCGCCTCCGCCATGCACCCGGCGCATCGCGGCTATAGCGGCACTGCCCTCGAGGAACATTGCCCTGATACCGCTGGCACGGCCTTCGATGCGTGTAAAGGATTTTTGCCTGGCGAAACATGGTCGTTCACCTTCCAAAAAATTGGCACCTGGCCATATCATGATCATCTAAACGGCGGCTTCTACGGCAAAGTAATCGTTGAGTAATAATACTAAACAAAAAATCTCCTTCATTGGAGATTTTTTGTTGGTTGAGAAATTTTCATCAGACCACTCATCAGCCCCGCAGACGGGGCTAGTGAGTAAGCGGTCTGATAAAGATGACCACCTACTTTTACTTGATTACAACCTCCAACTTCAAAAGAACTTGTGGACCAACCAGCCTACTAAAGCAACGAGGCCGATGAACCACCCTGGCATAGCCAGAATTACGAGCACAGCGCCCCAAACAACCTTCTTGTTCACCTTCATTTTCTGCTCGAATCCAACAAAAGGGGACAAAAAAACGATACCATGAATTTAAGTAACAGGTCAATTACTAGAATATCTAAATATCTTGCGCCAATATCCTTTTTTGTTTATGATAACCTAAATATAAATACTATTTTGAATATGAGAAAAATAAATGTCGCGATACTTTACGGCGGGAAATCGGCCGAACATGAAGTCAGTCTGCGGTCGGCCAAGAACGTCATCGCCGCCATCGATAAAAATAAATATCATCCGATACTGGTGAAAATTAAGAAAAGTGGGCCATGGTATCTCCCCAAGAAACTAGGCAAGGTTGATGTCGTATTCCCGATTTTGCATGGACCGTTTGGCGAGGATGGCACCGTCCAGGGCGCGCTGAAGCTAGCCGGCCTGCCGTTTGTCGGCTGTGGCGTGCTCGGCTCGGCTGTCGGCATGGACAAGGATGTGATGAAGAGATTGCTACGCGACGCCGGCCTCCCAATCGGGAAATTTCTGGTGTTGAAGGATTTCGAGAAGCCGAACTATAAAAAAATCGTTACCGAGCTCGGCTTACCCTTCTTCCTAAAGCCGGCCAACATGGGTTCATCGGTCGGCGTTCACAAAGTAAAAAATGAAACTGAATTTAAAAAAGCGCTCGCGGACGCTTTCCTCTATGACCGAAAAGTAATTCTCGAAGAATTTATCGACGGACGGGAGATAGAATGCGCAGTGCTCGGCAATGATGAGCCGAAGGCTTCGCTCCCTGGCGAAATAATAGTAAACGCCGAATTTTATTCTTATTCGGCAAAATATCTCGATAAAAATGGAGCCACTTTGGCGATTCCGGCTGAGCTTTCCTCCGATCTGATAAAAAAAATCCAAACTCTCGCAATAAAAACATTTACAACCTTGGAAGCCGAAGGGCTATCTAGGGTAGATTTTTTCCTGAGTAAAGATGGCGACGTCTTGGTAAATGAAATCAACACCATGCCGGGCTTCACCTCGATCAGCATGTATCCGAAACTCTGGGAAGCGAGCGGGATCGGCTACACCGAGCTCATCGACCGCCTTATTCAGCTGGCGATTGAGAGGTTTGGGAAAGAGAAGAGATTGAAGACGAATAAGTGAAGGCAAGACCTCATCCTCGCCTTCTCCTTGGAGGAGAAGGAATATGGCCACCCCTCTCCTCATAAGGAGAGGGTAGGGTGAGGTCTCGTCGCTCACACCTTCGCCACAAAAAGATCCAACAGCAATGACTGGCCGCCCTGGCCGGTTTTTGTTTTCAGATCTACCTCGAGAAGCTGCGCGTAAATAGATTCTAATTTCGAGAGCGAATATTTCCTCACAATCGACAAATTTTTCCGTGCCACGAACGGATGAATCCCAATCCGTTTCGCGAGTTCATCGCTGGTCATCTCGCCCTCCCGCTCGAGAATGTCGCTCATCTCGAGCAGAATTCTAAATTGCCACAAAAATAACCCGAATAGCTTCCCATCCTCCTCGCCACGCTGTCGCTGTTCAGTTAAAAGTTTGAAAGCTGTCTTATGGTTGCCGGACACTACGGCGTCAACCAGATTGAAAACATTGTCGTCGAGCTTTTCATTCAGGAAATTTGAGAGGTCGGCTACAGTGATTTTCCGACCTCCCCCTGACCCCTCCTTAAAAAGAGGGGAACTGGCGTAGGCGACCAATTGATTGATTACAGTTGATAGATGCCACATATCGCCGGCCGCATTCCGCGCGAGTTCCAGGGCGGCGCTATTTTCTATCTGACCGCCGCGCGCCTGCATCTCTTTTTCAATCCAATCCGTTAAACTTTTTCCGGAGAGCGTCAGAAATTCCCGCGAATATTTCTCCTTCTGAAGTAATAAATGCAATTCCTTCGCTTCCTTTACTTTGCCAATCGCCTCACCCTGCCAGCAAATCAGCACGGTACTTTCAGGAATTTTTTTCTCAACTAGGCGCCCCATAAAATCAGCGAGTAATTCCTTATCGCTTGAAGACAGCAGATTATCTACCACCACCATCCTCTTCTCCGCCAGAAACGGTACGGTATTTATTTCCGCAAAAATTTTTCCCGCCGGAGTTTTTTTTCCATCCAAAATCAGCGTATTATACCCCTTCGGGTCGCGCTGTTTCTTGAATTGATTGATAGAGTCGCGAAGATACTCGCGACTACGGTAAGTATCTTCGCCGTAAATGTACAAAATCATATCATAAATCACAAGCCCCAATGACC
>JBBTSL010000109.1:0-10632 GCA_038064745.1 Patescibacteria group bacterium
GCTGCACGCATAGCCTGGAGTTCACGATGATCGAGTGGTATCGTTGCCCGGGAGAACTCACCGATATTATGGACGATACGGAAAAATTATTTAAAAAAATTCTGAGAAAATTAGGAAAAGACTCTCTGCAATATAATGGTCGTGAAATTCCGGCGCTGCAGAAATGGCAGCGGGTGAGCCTGAAGAAACTATTTCGAAAATATTTGAAGGTTGATTTGGATAAATATTTGGAGATAGAATCGCTGAAAAAGTTGGCAGAGAAAGTTGGTCAGAAAGTTTCAGATACTGACGAATACGAAGACGTTTTTTTCAGGATCTTTTTGAACGAAATCGAACCGAATCTCGGACTTGAAAGGCCGACTTTTGTGTATGATTATCCGGCGCGAATGTGCTCACTCTCGAGACCGACTAATGACCCGAAATATGCGGAACGCTTTGAGCTCTATGTCGGCGGGTTGGAAGTCGCGAATGCCTTTGGCGAATTACTGGATCCGGACGAGCAGAAGCGGCGTTTGGAAGCCGATCAGGCTTTGCGTTCAAAATTGGGCAAAGAAACCTGGCCGGTAGACCCCGATTTTATCTCTGCTTTAGAAGAATTATCTTTGAAGCGGGCCTTGCCCGCCGAAGCTTTAGCGAATGCGGGAGGTATTGCCCTGGGCCTTGATCGCATGGTAGTATTGTGTACCGGCGCGAAGGATATAAATGAGGTTATTTTTAATAGTATTAGCGATCAAATATGTTAAACACATCCGACATCAGAAAGGGAGCAGTCATTCGTCTCAACAATGAGTTGTACGCGGTGGTCGAGTTTCAGCACGTGAATCCGGGCAAAGGCGCGGCTTTCACCCGTACCCGCATGAAGCATCTCGGCATGGGGAAGCTTATTGAAGTTACCAATAAATCCGGCGAAGCGATCGATATCGTGAGTGTTGAATTTCAGACCATGCAATATCTGTATAAGGCCGGCGAGAATTTCGCTTTCATGAATAAGTCTAATTATGAGCAGATTGAGATGAACGCCGATCTCATTGGCGACGATGCGAAATACCTGAAGGAAGGCATCGATGTCGTGATCGGTATGTATGAAGGAATGCCAGTGAGCATCCAATTGCCGAAAAAAATTACTTATAAAGTTGTCGAGGCTCCTCCGGCCGTGAAGGGCGATAGCGCCGGCGGCAATGTTACCAAGGAAGTTATCTGTGATAACGGCCTCCACGTCCAAGTGCCGATCTTCATCAAAGAAGGCGAAGATATTCTGGTAAATACTGAGACCGGACTCTATTCGGCGAGGGCATAAAAATTACTTTTGACGACTAGACCTCACCCCGCCTCTCCTTGAAGGAGAGGGGAAGCGACGCGTCCTTCTCCTTCAAGGAGAAGGTTAGGATGAGGTCTTGCGTTTCGTTTCATCTATGCAAATCTTCATCTCAAAAACTGCCGTACCCGACCCGCTTCACTTCATGCGCCGCGCCGGCTATGGCATCATCGTTGACCGACAACGCGGTGGGGTGAAAAGTTATGTTAAGAGGATTCATCGCGATCTCTATCCCCGCTTCCACGCCTATATTGAGGAACGCGGCGAGCAGTGGCAGATAAATCTGCATCTCGACCAACGAGCGACTGTCTATGAAGGAGTGACGGCCAATGCGGGGGAATATGACGGTGAGGTGGTGGAGAGGGAAGGTGAGAGATTGAAAAGCTTATGTCCGATTTCTCAGACAATGAACTAGTTATAAAATATCGCGCGGGCGATGAAGAGTCGCTTGCAATTTTGATTCGGCGTTATTTAAGGCCGATTTATTTTTTTTGTCTTCATTTTGTAAAAAATGAGGAAGCTAATGATCTGGCGCAGGAAGTTTTTATCAAGGTTTGGAGAAAACTGCGCAGCTTCGATGCCGACAAAAATTTTAAGGTTTGGATTTTTAGAATTGCGCGCAACACCTGTCTGGATTATCTTCGAAAAAAGAAGTCACTATTATTTTCTGAATTACAAAAAGAGGATGATCAGCCACTGCCAGAAGAGGCGATCGAGGATCTCAGCCCAACTGCCTTCGAAAAATTGTCCGCAGATGATTTGAGGCGGGAGTTGGGTGGTTTTTTGGGTCAGCTACCGGCTCAATCACAACTAATTTTCGAAATGCATTATGATGACCAGATGACGTTTCAAGAGATTTCTGATTCACTGGGTTTATCATTAAATACAGTAAAAAGCCGGCATTTGCGGGGTTTGAAGCGGCTTCGTCAGCTGATGGATGCACCAAAATGACGTTTTTGTACGTATTATAGTTATATGTCTATGCAGAATTTACTTCAGAAATACTACCGGACCAAGCAGGCTGACCTCGGAAGCTTGGAAAACAAAATGTTCCTTGTGATTGCGAAGAAGCAACGAGCCCGTCGCCTGGCTGGAGTTTTAATTTGGAGCGTGGTGCTGGCATTTGCCGCCTCGGGATTTATTGCGAGCTTGACTTCGTTGGTCACGCAATTTTCTGCTTCCGGCATAGGCGAATTACTCTCGACCATCTTTAGTGATTCAGGTTTGCTCGCCACCTATAGTTCGGATTTTATTTATTCACTGGCTGAATCGGCGCCCGTGGCTCCTTTGATCGAGGGGTTGTTTACGGTTGCGCTTGGGATGATCGCATTGCGCGAAATTATTGATAATGAAAATCATAATTTAAACCTGTATGGATCTAAATAAACTTATTAAGTCCAAATTTTTTATTTGGACCGCTGTCGGTCTCTTTGAAATAGCAATTATTTTATGTGCGTTTCGTGTCGGCATGGTGGTCGGGTTCAGCAAAGCCAACTACAGTTTTCGTTGGGGTCAAAATTATCATCGTTTGTTCGGCGGTCCGGCGCGCGGTTGGTTTGATGGTGGACGGGGGATGATGGGGCAGTTCGACAAGGATGATTATATTTCTGGTCATAATGTAGTGGGATCGATTATTAAAATTTCTAGTTCGACAATTACCGTCAAAGCTACTGATAATACTGAAAAATCTTTGTTAATCAGTGCTGAGACCGTGATTCGAAGCGGTAATGCCAATGTTCAAGTAGGGGCACTAAAAGAAAATGATCGCATTGTTGCTTTGGGAACTCCAAGCTCAACCGGTCAGATCGAAGTTAAATTCATGAGAATTTTTCATCCATAATTATGTCTATTAAAGCAAGAATTTTTACGCACCCTTTTTATTCCGGATTAATTGTCATTTTGGCGGTCGGCGGTGGCTGGTATTGGTACTCGCATCGGACGGTGCAGACGCCAGTCCAATATGTCGTCGCCACAGTTAAAAAGGAAACTATCATTTCTTCTGTAAAAGGTACGGGGCAGGTAAGCACTTTAAAAAGGTTAGATTTAAAACCTCAGACGAGCGGGACTACTAATCAAGGGACGCTGATCAAAATGAATGTTGTTCCCGGACAAAAAGTTTCCTCAGGAGAAGTAATTGCGGTGTTGGATGATTCGAGTGCTTTGGTTTCCCTGGCGCAGGCTCAGGCGTCGCTCCTAAGCGCGGAGGCAAATTATGATAAAATTATTGCCGGTACTACGGCGACAGATTTAAAAAACGCCAAGCAAAGTGTTGTTTCCGCATCGTCCGCCTTGCAAAATGCCAAGACTAATCTCGATACCGTGACGCAACAACAGAATACTGCCGTAGTAAATGCTTATCGAACACTTCTCACCAGTGGTATCGCCGCGGCGCAGGCGGATTGGCCCTACACTTCGCAGGGTGTTACGAAGAGCGATCTGCCGACTATCACCGGTTCCTATGCGCTTACCGCTTCCGGCACCCTTCATATTTTCCAGCAAGGAGCATATTTTTCCGTTAGCGGCATTGTCACGGCGTCTCTTTTGAAATTTGATACTCGTATTCCTCTAGCAATCGGATCAACGGGACTTTACATCCAATTTCCAAATGATTCGATCTCCGCTGAGTGGGATATTCAATTACCGAATCCGCAGGGCACAAGTTATGTCTCAAATCTCACAGCCTATCAATCGGCCCTGCTCGCCCAGAAGCAAGCGCTGAACAACGCTCAAAACTCGGTTGTAACTGCTGAAACAACTCTACAAAAAGCCGAGGATGATCTGGCTCTGAAGGAACAGCCGGCGGATGATAGTAGTGTCGCTAGCGCGAAGGCCCAGCTTATTAACGCGCAGTCTAATTTACGCGCCGCGCAATATAATTATACCAATACAAGAATTATCGCTCCGTTCGCCGGCCAGATTGCAGTCGTTAATTCTCAAAAAGGCGATCAAGTTTCCGGGTCTACCATAATAGCAACCCTGATTACCGAACAAAAAATTGCCACGGTAAGTTTAAATGAAATTGACGCGGCCAAGGTGGCGGTCGGCAATCCCGTCACGCTGACGTTTGATGCTCTGCCCGATCTGTCCATTGCCGGTAAAGTTTCACAGATCGATTTATTGGGTTCAGCTTCCCAGGGCGTGGTGAATTATAATGTGCAAATATCATTTGATACTCAGGACGAGAGAGTTCGCTCGGGCATGAGCGCGGCGGCCGCCGTTATCACCAATATGAAGTCGGATATATTGGCAGTCCAAAGCTCCGCGGTAAAAACTTTCACCGCCTCGAGGCGGGATCCCGATGTGGCGGTGACCGGCGGCCAGTCTTATGTTCAGGTGGTCGATCAAAATAATATCGCCACTCAAACCAATAACACCGTCACCCTGAAAAATAATCCCACAAACGTTAATGTCGAAACAGGCATGTCGAATGACACATTGACGGAAATTACCAACGGTCTGCAGGAGGGTGCGGTGGTAGTAGTTAGAACTATCAGTAAAGCCGCATCCACTCAAACAACCGGCGGCTCATCAGCTATTCGCATTCCAGGCATAGGCGGTGGTGGATTTGGCGGTGCACGAGGTAATTAACGTATGATCGAACTTCAAAATATTACCAAATCGTATAAAACCGGTGGTGAAGAGTTTCAGGCTCTGAAGGGTATCTCTCTAAAAATTGCGGATGGCGAATTTGTGGCAATCATGGGTCCATCCGGCTCCGGCAAATCCACTCTGATGCACCTGCTCGGAGCGCTCGACACGGCTTCATCCGGCAAATATTTTCTCGACGGCAAAGATGTCTCAACTATGAGCGAGCAGGAATTGGCCAGAATTAGGAAAGAAAAAATTGGTTTCGTGTTTCAGTCATTTAATTTATTGCCACGCACGACGGTAATGCGAAATGTGATGTTGCCGCTTGTTTATGCCGGCGTGCCGAAAGCAGAAAGAAACGAGCGGGCAAAAACGGCATTGAAGTCGGTTGGTTTCGACGAGACTCACTTCGAAAATAAATCTAATCAACTTTCCGGTGGGCAAATTCAGCGCGTGGCAATCGCGCGGGCCTTGGTTAATAATCCATCATTAATTTTGGCCGATGAGCCGACCGGCAATCTCGATACCAAGACAGGAGAGGTAGTCCTGCGAACATTTGAAAAATTAAATGAAGCGGGGCATACGATTGTGCTCATCACTCACGAGCACGATGTGGCAGAACACGCCAAGCGAATTATAAACATTCGAGACGGCCTGATATTGAAAGACGAGAAAAATCTTCATCAAGTCACGGCGCATAGCTATTAATTTGTATGTTAAAAGCTCAGGACTTATTCGAGGAAATTTATTGGGGCCTGTCCGCGAACAAGGTGCGGTCTTTTTTGACGATTCTCGGCATTGTGATAGGTATCGGTTCGGTGATCGCGCTGCAAGCAATCGGAGCCGGCGCTCAAGGAAGTATTCAGGCTAGCATCCAGTCGGCTGGCTCAAATTTACTTTATGTCTTGCCGGGCGCGCAACGCGGCGTCGGCATCTCGGTAAATGCCGGGCGCGGTTCGGCGCAAACTCTCACTCTGGCGGATGCCAATGCAATCCTAGCTTCGGTTTCCGGAATCAAAGGAGTTGCCCCGGAACTTTCGCGCCGTTATCAGGCCAAGGCGGCCGGACAAAATACCAACACTCAGGTGATAGGGACAGTGCCGGCGTATACTGATGTCCGCAATTTACAGATTGATTCAGGAAGTTTTATTACTGCCTCGCAGGTTAGCGACGGTCAGCGTGTGGCGGTGATTGGTCCGACTACTCGTGATGATTTATTCGGCGTCGATATTGATCCGGTCGGTAGGACTGTCACTATCAACAATTTACCTTTCAATATTATCGGCCTCACGAGAGCCAAAGGCGGAACCGGTTTCAGCAATCCGGATGACGCCATCTATGTGCCGATCACCACCGCCCAACATTATCTCTCCGGCCAGAGTTATATTTCATCGATCAGCGTCTCGGCAGTGGATGCGTCATCGATGGCTGACGTGCAGAATTCAATCACTTCTCTTTTGCTTGTTCAACATCATATTAGCGATCCTTTGGCGGCCGATTTCAACGTCGTCAATCAGGCCGACATCGTGGCTACTGCCTCCAGCATCACCGGCACGTTCACCACTCTGCTCGCCGGGATCGCCGGGATCTCGCTCCTCGTCGGTGGTATCGGAATTATGAACATGATGCTGACGACTGTGACTGAGCGCACCAAGGAAATTGGATTGAGGCAGGCAATTGGCGCGGAGAAAAGCGACATCAGGGCGCAGTTTTTGTTTGAGGCGGTGGCGCTGACTTTCATCGGCGGCGCGTTTGGGATAGTGCTCGGATTTCTAGCTTCGTTAGTATTGTCACGCTTCACCAGCATCAATGGACAGATTACTCTGCAATCTATACTGCTGGCTTTTGGTGTTTCGGCCGGCATTGGGATCGTTTTCGGTTATTATCCGGCACAGAGAGCGGCTAGACTAAATCCGATCGATGCCTTAAGATTTGAATAATTTAATAATTATATAAATATGAATAAAGTAATTTTGGGAATTGTGGCAGTACTTTTAATTGGAGGTAGTTTTTATGGAGGCATGAATTATGGAAAAAGTTCAGTTGCCGTCATGTCAACCTTAAATCGAAGTAATTTTCAGGGCGGGAACGGCGGCGTCAGAGGCACTCGAGTAGGCGCCAATGGCGGCGGAGCGTCTGGCGAGATCGTATCGATGAGCAATTCTATCATCACCTTAAAGCTACGTGATGGCAGTTCAAAGTTGGTAATATTTTCGAGCTCGACTCCGGTTCGTGAAGTAACGACGTCGGATGTTGATCCTGAACAATTACAGGTTGGAAAATCTATTTCTGTCCTTGGCGCCGCCAACAGTGATGGATCGATAACGGCTGAATCAATTCAGTTACGAACTTCTTCCACACCAGCCTTCGGTCGTTGACAGTTGAAAGTAAACCGTCAACCTCGTATAATGCAGTCATGATGAAATCAAGGCGTGATAAAATTATCCTGTATATATTAGTTGCCTTATTGATGATGCCGGCTGGGTTTGTGGCGGCCGAAGGTGAGACTCAAAGTCAACTTGAGCGGGAGCTCATTGATATTCAACAGCAGATTGATCAATTTACAAAAGAGCTTACGATAACTCAGGGCAAAAAAGTAACTTTGTCCAACAAAATTAAACAATTGCAAACTCGTCAGAAGGCTCTGAACCTGCAAATTCAGCAAACATCCCTAAAGTTAAAAAAAATTAGTGGTGAACTTACAACGACAGAAAATAGTATCAAGGCAAATCTAAAAAAACAGGATTTTCTCAAAAGTGAGATGGTTGGTATTTTACGGAGAATGAACGCGACGGACCGGCAGTTGCTCGTGCAATTATTTAGCGCCAATGGTATAGCGGACTTCTATAATTCAATTCAGGAATATAGTACGGTCGCGATCGGGCTCAGTGACATTCTCGAACAGCATAAAACTTTGGTAGATGAACTTGCGTTCAAGCAGACCAAGCTGGAGGATCAGAAGTCCGTAAATTCCAATTTGCTGAAAATTAGTTCAATTCAGAAGGAGAGCCTTGGTGAGACATTGGGCGAACAGAATTCACTTTTAACTCAGACCAAAGGATTGGAAAGCAATTACCAAGCCGCTATTAGCGACAAGAAAAAGCGCGCCGCGGAAATTCGGAATCGTATTTATGAGCTCTTCAACACCGGTAAGCAAATTGATTTTGGAGCGGCGGTAGAAATCGCCAAGTGGGCATCAGGATTGAGTGGAGTCAGGCCGGCCTTGATACTGGCCATCCTTACTCAGGAATCAAATCTTGGGAAAAATGTCGGCACCTGTAATCGTGCCGGAGATCCCCCGGAGAAAAGTTGGAAGATGATAATGAAGCCAACTCGTGATCAAGAGCCGTTTGTCCAGATTACAAATGAGCTCAAGCTCGACATCGATACCACGCCGGTCTCGTGTCCGATGCGTGACAAAAATGGGAATCGGGTCGGCTGGGGAGGAGCGATGGGCCCGGCGCAATTTATCCCTTCAACTTGGATGGGTTACAAAAATAAGGTCGGCAAGCTAAATGGTAAAGGTTCGGCGAATCCGTGGGATATCAGGGACGCCTTCCTAGCGTCGGCCATAAAATTAAAAAATGATGGCGCTGATGGTACGTATGACAACGAATGGAAAGCAACGCTTAAATATTTTGCAGGATCCGTGAATTATACATTTCGCTTTTACGCCGACAACGTTATGGCCACTGCCGAAAAATATCAGGCTGATATTGATGCGTTGTAGGATTGGCATGGTTGACTTTTCCTTATAAACACCATATAATCCAAACATTAATAGCGCTTTGATGAAAAGGATTCTAGTCATTTTGATTATCGCGGCGGCAGGCGGCTCCATTTTATTTTTTTGGGCCACCGCCATGAGGCGGGGTCCCGCTGTGGCGGGAAGGGATTTTTTCGTTACGAAGAAAGCAGATTCAGGCCGTTTACAGGTTACTGCTTCCTTCTATCCTCTATACTTCTTCGCCAAAGAAATCACCGGCGATAAAGCTGATGTCTACAATCTGACTCCGGCCGGCGCGGAGCCACACGATTACGAGCTGACAGCCGGCGATCGGGCGAGGATCGAGGACAGCGAACTTCTGATTTTGAATGGCGGGAAGCTGGAGCCGTGGGGCGATCGGGTGCGAACGGCGCTGACTGGCTCCAGGACCAGAGTAGTGGCTGTCGGTGGCAACGGCGCGGACCCACACGTTTGGCTTGATCCGAGGCTGGCAAAAATTCAAGCAAGAAGTATTTTGGAGGCATTGGTCGCGGTCGATCCGACGGCGGAGGAACTTTTTCAAAACAATTTTAATTTACTCGAGGGGAAAATGGATGCCCTTGACCGTGAATATCGCGCGACGCTGACTAATTGTGAAAAGAAGGATATAATTACTACGCACGCCGCTTTTGGTTATCTGGCCGATGAGTATGGGCTCAATCAGATCGGCATTTCGGGGCTGTCTCCGGATGAGGAGCCGTCGTCGGGTCGCCTGGTCGAGATCGCGGAGTTTGTCAGGAAAAATAATATTAAGTACATATTTTTCGAAACCCTAGTAAGTCCGAAGCTGGCCGAGACGATCGCCCATGAAGTTGGTGCGGAAACTCTGCAGCTGAATCCGTTGGAAGGCATCAGCGACGCCGACGCTCGGAATGGTAAAAATTATTTTACTGAGATGGAGAAAAATTTAGCTAATTTAAGAATTGCGCTCGAATGTCCGTAAATCACGCCAAAAATATAATTGAAATAAAAAATGTCTCGTTCGCCTTTGGCAAGGAGGCGGTTTTGAAAAACATCAGTTTTAATATTCATGAAGGCGACTATCTCGGCATCGTCGGGCCCAACGGTAGCGGGAAAACGACGCTTCTCCGGGTGATGCTCGGGTTGGTAAGTCCGGCCGCGGGCGAGATCAAAGTTTTTGGCGAGCCGCTGGCGAAATTTTCAGATTGGTCGAAGATCGGCTACGTCCCGCAGAAGGCCACGAATTTTGATCCGCTTTTCCCGGTGACGGTGGGCGAGGTGGTGGCTATGGGGCGATATGGCAGGAAGGGTTTGCTTCACCCGCTGAATAAAGCCGACCAGCTGATCATCAATCGAGCTCTGATCGACGTCGGGATGTTGGACTTTGCCGATAGGTTGATTGGTGATTTGTCCGGTGGTCAGCAACAGCGCGTCTTCATCGCGCGGGCGCTGGCGGGAGAGCCGGCGATAATATTTCTCGATGAACCGACGGTCGGAGTTGATGCGAAGACCCAGGAAGATTTCTATAATTTGCTTCGGAAATTAAATCACGGCTTCGGTATTACACTGGTCCTGGTTTCTCACGACATCGATGTGATTGCCAATGAAGCCACCGAGCTGGCGTGCGTCAATCAAACATTGGTTTATCACGGCGAGCCGGAGGAATTCGTGAAGGGTGAATATCTGGAGAAACTTAACGGCAAAAGTCTCCACCGTATTTTGCATGGGCACTAAGTGGCGTCATTCCCTGTAGTCCCCGCTTGGGCGGGGTAGGGGTGGGTTGGCCAACTTTGGATAACCCACCCCCGGCCTTGAGGCCGACCCCGCCCAAGCGGGGAATCGTGACAATGACAAATAAAATAGTATGTTCGAAATATTTAATTACAGTTTCATCGTTCGCGGCCTTGAGGCGGGCCTCCTGATCGGCGCCATTGCTCCGCTGATCGGTATTTTCTTGGTGTTGCGGCGCTATTCGCTGATCGCGGATACTCTAGCGCACGTT
>JBBTSL010000110.1:0-3218 GCA_038064745.1 Patescibacteria group bacterium
CCCCTTGGAAAGGGGAGGGAGCTTGAAAGGGTTGCAAATCTACTATTACAACCCCCAGTCGCCGGCTTCGGTCGCTACTGAACTTCTTTCTTCGGAAGGTGACAGCGAATTGATGTGTGAGCTGAGCGGCGTCAAATTAAAGTTCGGCCTGATGAGTTTTTTTCAGATTAATCCGCCGATTTTTGTGGAGGCGTTGAAAGTTATCGGCAAGCATATTGATGGTGGAAGGGTGGTTGATTATTATTCCGGTGTTGGCGCGATTAGTCTTGCCTTGCACGGCAAATATGATTCGGCGCTTCTGATCGAGGAGAACCAGGAGGCATCTGATTTCGCGAACGAAAATATTTTATTGAATAAATTTGATAATGTTACCGTCCAAAATATCATGGCGGAAGCATCCAATGTCGAGATAGGCGAGAATGATATAGTAATCCTCGATCCGCCGCGCGCCGGCCTGCACACGGACATGATCAAACATTTACTAAAAAAATTGCCGCGGAAAATTATTTATCTTTCCTGCGGCCTCGATACGCACGCGCGTGATGTTTCGTATTTGTCGGTTCGTTATCGTCCGGTTGAATGGAAGTTGTTTAACTTCTTTCCCCGCACCCCGCACATCGAAGGGCTGTGTATTTTAGAGAAAATTTAAATTACCATTTCGATTCCCCGCTTGGGCGGGGGAGGGGTGGGTTGGCCAACGTTGTCGAACCCACCCCCGGCCTTGAGGCCGACCCCGCCCGAGCGGGGATTTTTACGACTGAATAAAATTAGCGATCCCTCTCACACCTTTTTTCACTTCCTCCATCGCTGCTCCGTAGCTTAGCCTGAAATATCCCGGCGCGTGGAACGCTTCGCCGGGCACGACTGCCACCCCTTCTTTTCCCAGCATTCCCTCACACCAGGCCGCTGAAGTGGGATATTTTTTTGAAAGTAATTTTTTCACTGAAACGAAGAAATAAAACGCGCCCTCCGGTATGGCCCATTCGAGTCCGTCGATTTTCGTCAGTTCGGTCGTGATAAAATCACGACGCGCCCTCAGTTCGGCCATCATTTCCTGCAACTCAATCTTCCCGCCGTTTAGCGCCGCCAGAGCGGCCCTTTGGGAGATTGAAGAGTTAGCAAAGGTGGTCTGGCCTTGCAGGGCGATCAGAGCGTCTATAATTTCTCTCGGACCCCCGCCCCAGCCAACACGCCAACCGGTCATCGCGAAGGATTTGGAGAACCCGTTGACTGTAATGGTGCGCTTTTTTATTTCGTCGCCGAGCGATGCAATCGAAACGCACCCCCTCTCCACCACAGTGGAGAGGGTAGGGTGAGGATTCGCATAGGTCATCTGTCCGTAAATTTCGTCCGAAATAATGTAAAGATTTTTTTCTATCGCCAAATCGCCGATTTTTTTTAATTCAGTCTTTTTGATTATTGCGCCAGTCGGATTGGAGGGGAAGTTCAGGAGTATGACTTTTGTTTTAGGCGTGATTTTCTTTCTGAGATCGTCGGCCGTCAATTTGAATGGTGGCGCAAGTGAGACTTCAACCGGTGTGGCTCCGGAAAGTTTAATTAACTCAAAATATGTCCCCCAAGTCGGCGTCGGGGTAAGTACTTCATCGCCAGGATTGCAAAGAATTTGAAAAATATTATAAAGCAACGACTTCGAACCAGCGCCTACAATTATTTCATCAGCTGAATAATTTAAATTCAATTTTTCCCTCGAATATTTGGCGATCACTGCGCGAAGCTCCGGGATCCCGCCCGCCGGCGTGTAGTGGGTAAAGCCGGAATTGATTGCGTCAATCGCGGCGTCGCAAATATATTTTGGCGTGCTAAAATTCGGCTCGCCAACGCCGAGATTGATAATTATTTTCCCCTGGCGCATAAGTTCGCGGACTCTCGCATCGAGAGCGATGGTAGGGGAGGGTTCTAAATTTTTTATTCGATCAGCCAGCATGTGTTTATATTTCACCTACACAAACGAACCGCGGTGTAGAGATACGTGTTGCTGAGACAGCCCGATGTCTTCTTTAATCAGTACTTTCTCTTCTCTGACGTCAGTCAGGTTGTACTCTTTCTGAGCCCCTCCATTATATCCCTCCCTCTCAAATGTTACAAAATAATCGCTTGGCCCGACCATCAGGGCATACCGCCCCCGTTTGTCAGTGACAACGAAATTTATTAGTTTATTATATTTCTTGGTAAATAATCGCACGACTGTTTTGTACAGCGGATTTTTATTTTCGACATCGAAGACCGTGCCCCAGCCCTTCAGCCTCTTGGGCGCGATAAATTTCAAAAATAAAATATACAATGAGATATGAACGGCCAGGAAAATCCAAATATACCACTCATTGGATATCAGCAGGTATATCAGCATCAGCAACGCTCCGCTCATTGAAAATATGTTCTGCGCGATGCGAATATCTTTTTCCAACAGAAATCTGCCCGGGGTCTTGGTCTGCTCAAGGGGATCGATCGGGATATTGACGGCAACATTTAAATTTTCCTTGCTCAAAATTAAATTTTGTCCGTGGTATATATCTGTCATTATCCCGTCCACATTATCATTCTCCATAAACTTAGACGGGAAAACAAAATCATTTTTTACAACATCAATCCTATACTCTCCGGGTTCCACGACAAAGAACCCATAGTGCCCATCGACATCCGTTACTCTGGTTTGGACGACTCGATTGGTGATGATGTTTACCAATCTGACGGTAGCCAACGCGATCGGCAATTTATTCAGACTATTATATATTTTCCCCCAATTTTTTCTTTTTCTTATCCCGAGGAATAACAATGGCTGTAGGAACAAATATTTGGACAGCGGCAAAGCGACGCTGGCGAAGGATGGCGCCAGCATGGCTAGAGTTGCGCCGGCTGTGGCTGGGGCCGCTACTCGCCTGGTCACTTTTTCTACTTTGGGGTTGTCCGATATCTCTTTGATTATTATCGCGGTAGCAACGATTTCTTCGCCGGCCAATGAGGCCTGCTGAATGCTGATCGCTGAGACAGCCTCGGTAAAATTGGAAATGCTCTGAACGGTAAAGTTTAATTCCGAGGCGGCGGTGATGACTTCCTGAATTGTAACTTTCTCGGTCTCTGACAATTCCCCGCTTGGGCGGGGTAGGGGTGGGTTGGCGGACATCTCCCCGCCACTTATTCCACCACCGACTACCACCTCAGAGGATGGCAAACCCCCTCCAACTCCCCCTTGGAAAGGG
>JBBTSL010000111.1:0-4865 GCA_038064745.1 Patescibacteria group bacterium
AGAGAGAATTTCCTGAAAATGTGATTTATATCCGACGCGTTGGACTACGCTATCGAATGGTGATAGCATGTATATTTTCGTTCGTTTTCTAGGCTTATCATTGACAAAAATCACTTTGTCATGTTAGGTTAACGAAGTTATTCCAACCATTGGAGGCAACAAATGAGTTCTAATCTCGTGGAGCTGAAAAGTTCGATGTTGGAGTTGCTTGGGCTGAAGGGAGCCCTCTTGAATCTTGAAAAGTGCGAAGAAGTGTCTTCGTTCGTCGCTTTCGATTTGGCCAGCCTCAACTTTTGTCTCGACTGGGCACTTCAGGGCGGAGAAATTACGAGTATGGAGAGAAGGGAGCTGTTCGCCGCTGGGGTGAATATCGGACTTCTGTCAACCTTTGATGAGGTGAGAGGGCTTGCTCTGCAGTTCAAACTTCCGATTGATCGCGGGCCAGCGCTATTGTTTCGAGCTTGCGCCTGCGGCAATCCCTTGCGTCACGGCCGGATTGCCTTTGTCGCCGGCTATTTGCAGAGCGAAATGATTCACACCATTGTTGATGGTTTCAATATTTGCTTGGAAATGGAGCGTCAAGGATGTTCCCCGCTCGATCTCGCCAATGTTTTCCGGCAGATGGTGGAAGCGGGGTTGGTTTCCTGCGAGAGCACGCTGTTCAGGTGCAATCCGTAATGATGTGGGCGCTCATTTCAAGGAGGCGAGACATGGGAATATTTCGGTCAGCCGAAGGTAACAGATTGTTGGATACGCTTGGCCTGAAGTATGGCTTCGTCGGTATCTCTGAGGACGGGGCGGGGAAAATGACCTGCGTCATTACGCTAGAAGACGCCAAGCAGGAGCTCGAGAGGATGCTTGCAGCCAAACTCATCACTCCCGTCGACCTGTCGGCGCTCTATGATGCCGCCATGAAGCACGGACTTCCTCCGACTCTCTCGGACATCATTCCGACTCTACGGCAGTTCAGACTACCGGAGGATTACGTGCCGGGACTCAGTTTCAAACTGTGTAATTGTAAGCCGGAACCTCACGGTTGGATCGGCACTTCGGGCGGGTACCGCTATGGAGAAGTTCGGACTCTCGAAGATGGTTTTGGAGTATGTTATGATTTGTCCGGCTATAACTTTGCGCCGCTCGATCTGGTGAGTATTCTCAAGCAGATGTTGAATTCCGATCTGCCGGTGAATGTCGAGGAATGGCGGAAACGCTGCGCCACTCTGTCGAAATCCCAGAAACCGACCGCGAAGGAGTTCGTGAACTAACAAAAAAGCCGCCCGGCGACCCCGTGGCGGCTTCGAAATTTTTAAATTACATTTCCATCGGTGGCATTATCTGAGTCCAACCAATTTCTTAACCTCTGACATTGTCTTCTGCGCAACTTTTCCCGCACCGTCGGATCCTTTTTCTAAAATTTTCAATAATTTTTTTTCATCAGAGAGCAATTCGGCGCGCTTCTTCCTGAAGTCGGCAAATGTTCCACTGATTGCCTCTGCCAACGCCGCCTTCAGATCGCCATATCGTATCGTGCCACTTTTTTCATCTTCAGAAAATTTCGCGTGAATTTTTGCCGGGCCAAATTCTTTGAAGAGTGTCAATAAATTCTGTACGCCGGGCGCGCCGACGCCGCCCTCGGTCGCGGTAACGGCTTTTTTCAATTTCGCCTCGACCGCTTCCGGCTCATCGGCTAATTCAATGACATTTCCGGCCCCCAGACTCTTGCTCATTTTTTTGGTCGGTTCGAGTAGGCTCATTACTTTGGGAATTTTGGTGAGTAGAGGCTTTACCTCTCCGAAGTAAACGCCATAGCGGTTGTTGAACCAGCGGCCAATATCGTTTGTTAATTCGAGATGCTGAATTTGGTCCTGTCCGATCGGCACCATTTGCCCTCGGTACAGTAAAATGTCAGCGGCCTGCAGAATCGGATAGGTTAGGAGCCCAGCATTGATATTTTTTTGCTGGCGCGACGATTTATCCTTGTACTGTGTCATTCGTTCGAGTTCGGCTATCGGTGTCAGTGAATTAAAAATCCAGCCAAGCTCGGTGTGCTCACAAACTTCTGATTGAACAAAAAAAGTGGTCTTCTTCGGGTCGATACCGGCCGCGAGCAATTCAGCGGCGGTAACTTTGATTTGATTTCGGCGTTCCTCGGCCGTTTGCAGGCCCGTCAATGAGTGAAGATCCGCAATAAATATATAGAGATCGTATTTCCCCGAATTCTGAAGCTCGACCCAATTTTTTACAGCGCCAAGATAATTTCCAATATGAAGATTCCCCGTCGGCTGAATGCCGGAGACGATGACTGGCTTAGACATAGTTTAATAATGATATTTTCGGTTTGACGCTATCATCATAGCACGATAAATCTGCTCCAGCAATATCACGCGCGCCATCTGGTGAGTGAAGGTGAGAGGTGAGAGGGACATGGTCATGTTCGCCTTCGCGACGACCTCTCTCGACAGGCCGAGCGGCCCGCCGATGATGAAGGTGACCGAGTGCGAGAGGCCGGCCCAATTTGATAAATTCTTGGCAAAGCCTTCCGAGTCAAACTGTTTGCCCTTCTCCTCGAGCGCCACTACCAGGCTGTCCCTTATTTTCCCCAATGTTTCAAGGATTTTCTTGCCTTCTTTCTCCTTGATCATCCCGACCGGGTCCTTCTCGGTAAACGATTCCTCCTTGATTTCGTGTATAACAAGCTCATTTGAGGACTTTAGTCTCTTCAAATATTCCTTCTCGGCCTCGCGCCAGTACTCTTCCTTCAATTTTCCCACGACGATTAAGTGTAGATGCATATATATTAGAGATATTCTATCAAAGTCAACCATTTTTGTCAATTTTTTCCCTTAATTTAGCGATTTTTTTGAGATTGACAAAAATGCGAAAATGTGCTATAATATTTTCACTATTTAATATATTTATATGCCTAGCGGACGTGATTTAAAAAGTCGGGAGGAGAAAAAGGAATTTGATATTGATAAGGCTCTCCAAAAAAAGGAATTTGCGGAGTTTTTGTCGCGTTACCCGGACGGGGAGGCTCTTTTGGAAGTACATGACGCCGGATCCCTGGAGGCATTGGAGGGAATTCACGATAAATTTTTACTCAAAGAAGAAACCACCAAAAATGTTGCTAGTTTTATCGATTCTACATTCGGTGGGGAACTCCAGAAATTAGGTATTGATTTTAAACTTACAGAAAGCGATACCGAGGAGATCAACAGGCACTTCGAAATGGATGTTAAGGATTATGGCGGGGAGAAGCGATTGGGGCATGTTAATGAAGATATCGAGAAATTTGCGAAGATGAAGGAGGAAGTCGCTGAGGCTGAGGCGGCGGTTCAGGCGGAGCTTGCCAAGCTAGGTGGCGCGGCCGGACTTGAACGTCGTAAATTACTTCTAGAGCAAGCAGAGAAAGCCGGACTTAGCGGCTTTACAGGCGGTCTGGGGTGGTTTGGTTTGAGTAGATCAGACGAGAGTGAGCGCATCCTAGGCGAGCTGAAAAAATTCGGGATTGAGATCGGAGATATAAAGGGACAGGCAAAAAAAATTTCCAAATCCGAACAAGGTCTCGCTGAATTGGAGGAGAGGAAGGAAGCGCTGAACAAAGCCAAGGAGTTAATGTTGATCGCTGCCGGCGGGAAAAAGACGGTTTTCAAAGCAATCCAGGTTGGCGTTGGCCGCCGCATGGTTGAGCTATTTGGTACGGATATTCGTGAAGCCCGAAAAGTATATGAAAAATTGATCGAGGCTGGTAAGGGCGGGATTGGGCTTGATTATTTGGTGGAAGCGAGGGCGCAAGGAATAAATGAGGCCGAAATTGAAAAATATGTAACTATGGAAGTGGACAAGGAAACCGACGAAGTGTTTGGTAATATTGAAATAAAAAATAATGCTTTTAGTGAGCTTGAACAAAGCCTGAAGGAAATCTTGAAGAAAGATGAGACTGATGCCGCAGCCAAGAAGAGGCTGCTTGAAATTTTGTTAAAGAAAAAATCAGCTATTCGCAAATCGAAGGATGGGCATATCAAGGCACTTTTTCTCGCGCGCATCACGGCTAAGCTCGCCGATCAAATGTTCTAACGCGCTATTATTTTCTTAATATATGCAAAAATTAAATACCGCCGACCTTGAGAATATGATGAAGGAAGGCAAATGGGATAAAGTCGAGGCGATGCTCGATGAATATCTGGCTGGCGAACTCAGTCAGGAGGACAAGGGTGAAGCGTATGTGACCTTCGCTCAGCTTTACGCGCGTGTCAACAATCACTTCAGCGAACAATATTTAAATAGCATGAATGAAACGCTCGACGCCCTGCGTAAAATAAAAAGCAAAGAGGCGGAGGTTGATAGTCAGATTGATGTCGCGAAGGTGCAGGAGAAGATTCAAAAAATGAACTAATTTTTTCAAACAAAAAAAGAGGCGGCTAAATCCACCTCTTTTTTAATTCCAGAAATTTATTTTCATTTATCGCCGCGCGCGTATCCTCCATCAGCTTCAACATAAATCGCAGGTTGTGAATGCTGGCAAGGCGCATTGCTAACATTTCGTCGGCCGCGAAGAGGTGATGCAGATATTGTCTCGTATAATTTTTACAAGTTGAGCAGTCGCAAGTCGGATCAATTGGATTTTTGTCGCTTACGAAAGCGGCATTTTTTATATTTAGACGGTGCTTTTTCGTTTTGTCGAAAACAAACAGCATCCCATGCCGCGCGAGTCTAGTGGGAGCGACACAGTCGAACATATCGATGCCGTGTTCGACAGCGATGAGTAGATCAGTCGGATTTAGTCCGATACCCATGGCATAGCGTGGTTTATTTTCCGGCAGATGTGGCCGTACCCAGTCGATGATGTCGGCGGTCTTCTCCAT
>JBBTSL010000112.1:0-8888 GCA_038064745.1 Patescibacteria group bacterium
TCATTCATAACTTCGGCAAAATTATCCGTACTGCCATCATTAATTACAATTACTTCCAGCGGCCTATATGACTGCCGGGACAACGAATGAAGGCAGCGCTCCAGACAGTGAGCGTGGTTGAATACCGGAATAATAACACTGATCAATGGCTTCATAACAATATAACAATGTAGCAATGAAACAATCTCATTCATCAAGTTTCGCAATCTGCGTCTCCCAGCGAAACTCCTTTTGCACCCGTTCCCTGCCCCAACGCCCCAATTCCTTGGCGTATTTATCATTTCGAAGCAAGGAAACGATCGCATTTACAACTGCTTTACCTTGATACACATCGACCACAACACCGGAACGCAAATTATCTACCGCTTCCTCAACCCCGCCAACTCGTCCGGCAACAATTGGGTTACCGCTGGCCGAAGCCTCGAGGAAAACACTTCCCCAGCTTTCTTCCGCCTCCTCGTCCTGATGGCTGAGTAGGACAAACAAATCCGCTATCTGGTAGTACTTCGGCAATTCGTCGTTTGGCAAAGCGCCGAGAAAACGCACCACATTTTGCAAATAATGTCGCTGAACCAAATCCACTATCGACTGTTTCTTCGGCCCGTCACCGATGAATATCCATACCAAATTTGGAACCTCGCGACAAACCTCGCTAAGAAGCCTGACGATATGAGGGTAACCCTTCCCGTCAACCATCCGACTGACTGTCAAGATTACCTTTTTGCCATGAACGGCAAGTTTGTCCCGGAGCGCGCCAAGCTCAGACTCAGGAATTATTTCCAGAAACCTATTGCTCGGGCAAGGATATAATACGGTAATCGGGCCGATATTTTCGATCCGTTGTTTAACCCGATTTTCGAGAAACTGACTGTTCGCGACGATCCGCCGCGAATTTCTGAGGACAAATGAAAATAAATTAGTCTTCCAGGCCGACCGCGTGCCCACCGCGACATCGGATCCGTGCAAAAAAATCAAGTAAGGAATCTTTTTTATTTTCCAAATCAGCCAGCCCAGATACCCACAGGGTAACACCTGGTGTATATGAATCTCAGAAATTTTCTCTTTTTTTAAAATGCTCAAAATTTGAAAAAACATCCGTAGCCAATGGGGCCAAAAAGGAAAGTACGGACTGTAGCGATACGTCTTCCAGGGATTCTTCGCATCGAACTCATTCGCGCCCGGCATGAGAGGCGCATAAAGAACATAATCGTCGGCATTAACGTGAAGAAGAAAGTTGTGAATATATGACGAAATTCCCCCGACCTGCGGCGGAAATTCCAGCGTCACTATTAACTTCTTGATATTATTCACACGGTTTTTCTTATGTAAATTTTCTGCAAATAAGCGCTGAGCAGCGCGCGATCCACTACCCCGGTCAAGAACAGTAATATGGCGTAAACCGCAATTCCAACCGGAATCGTGAAAACAAAACTAATATTCAACGTCAGGAAATATACCAAAATTGCCATAAAAATGGCAATGCCAAGAATATGAACCGCGTTTTGAACCAGCCTGGTACCACGAAGATCTACAATCATACGAATAAAAATCAGACCGACAAACCAAAGAATGAAATTACTAAAAAGCGCCGCATAAGCCGCGCCAATAATCCCAAGCTTTGGAATCAAAATTACATTCAGAATAATGTTCAGCGCCAGGGCAACCGCCAAAAGGCCGGTTTGAATTTTTTGACGGTTGGTAGCGTTGAGCAGGGCGCCGGAGATTATGCTCAGGTAGCTAAAGAATAAACTGATAAGCAGGATACGGAGAACCGGCACAGATGGTAAATATTCTACGCCGTATAATTTAATAATAACCGGACGCGCAACCGCGATTAGACCGAGTGAAAGCGGAAAAATTATTATAAATAAATATTTCCAAGCCTTGACGAACAGCTGGCCAACCCTCGCCGGATCACTGATGGTAAGGCTGCTCATGGCAGGATACACGCTGGCCGAGAGAGCCATCGGGATAAATTGAAACGCAAAAGTAATTTTGTAAGGAACGCTCCACCACCCGAGATCTTGCTCCGTCAGAAGCTTCGACATGATCAGTGAATCGCTGTATGAATAAAGCCTGCCGAGTATACCGGCCAGCGCAAACGGAAACGCGAACAACATAAACTGCCGAAATATCTGCCGATCCAGCATCGGATAAATCCTGAGGCCATACACCCGATGAACAAAAAAGCCGGCGTAACAGGCAATCAGGGCGCTGGGAATGGCGTAGGCGACAATCAGCCAGACGAGCGGCGCGCGCAACGTGAGGGCGACCGTGCCGATAATCAATGTCAAAACCTGCGAGATAATTATTGCCACCGATTCATAAACCAGATTTTTTTGCGCCCGAAAAATACTGAAAAATCCGCCCTGTAAATTGTCGAAAAACATTGTAACGCCGGAGAGTAATATGAGATTGCGAAGCGCATCCGGATAATTTAAAATATATGAAAAAAAGATGATAAGAAGATAGGCAAACACGCCAAATAAAATCTTGGAGGCGAGGACGGTATTGAGGTAGGCCGCCGCGCGCTCCGGAAACTTGGCGACCTCCCTAGTTAGGACGGGCCCCATGCCAAAATCAGCGACAACGGTGAAAATTGTGGTGAAGGTAATCGCAAAAAAATAGCTGCCGGTATTGCCGACGCCAATAATCCTCGCGACGATCGTAAAATAAACAAAAGACACCAGCTTCTGGAGTATCGAAGCGGCTGTTAGAAACGAAGTATTTTGCGTAACCGAATATGACATGATATTAATCTTACCTCTATTAATATAATAATACAACTAAAAACCCTGTACCACGCAGGGTACAGGGCTAGGGAAACAGGCGTCACTTTTAACTCCAATAATTTAGAACTAAAAGTGATGAACGCCTGTTTCGAGCGCGAGCATCATCGACCGCCTATCATTTAGAACGACAAGCGGTATTCGAAGTAACTTTTTTTTGGATCGATGTCCTCATATTCACCCCTTTCGTCAATTACCAAACCAATCGACTTAAGCGGGATCCCAAGATTATACTTGAACCAATGCGCGAAATACATCGCGCCATCCGGCCCCTTTAGACGCGGCTCCGGCATGCTAACAGATTCGCCGGTCGAACCCGCAACGATGCGGACGAGGTCTTCTTTTCGATAAAGATAGATCGTGAAGGTTCTCCGACCCTCAGCCTCCGCGCTACGCGCTTCTGATGCTAGAAATCGCAGCGCCTCGACTAGCTTTTCATTCACCCGCTGACTACCATTCGATTCCGAATTACCCATTTTTTTCTCCCTAGGTTTCTACAAGCTGGCCCAATCATCTTGAGGACATCAGAAACCCCAGGCGGTAACGTACCGACGCAAATGATCGAGACACAAGGAACAAAATCCAAGCGTTATGAGCCGCCGAAGCTCGGCGCTGGATAAGCTAGAGCTTAGCGGCACGCCAAGCCGCATCACACAATCATTGGTACAGTGTTTGCCCCCTACGTCGAGGACAAAAACGTTAGTCGCTCGATCGGATGAAATTAACCCGAACCGATGGCCAATCTCATGCATCGTCAGCATTCTCAATTGCGCGCACCGTATCAGGTGGTTTTGCGCGTCAAAGTTCCTGGTGGTGACAATGGCGCAGTAATTTCGACGACAGATCCCGGCAATCTTGAACCGATGCTTCTTACTGTGACTCATTTCCCGATTGATAACTACGATGTGAAATGGCTGCCGGCCATTCGGAGCATTTTGATCATCCATACGGTCAGAAATCAATTTGCTCATCAGGCTACCGTTGATCTCTCCAGTCAGCGAACCACTGAAGGTTGCCTCCAAGAGCAGCTTATCAACCGTCAACCCAGATGAGTCGGTGAAGCCGGAAATTGTAGCGGCATACTCCTTCGAAACCGCCATAGCTTCCAGTACTTCTCTGACGCTCTCCAGAACAACCTCCAAATCCATACTCCGAGAACCGATTTCAGACGAAATTAACATTGGTCTTGATATCACGTCCAGCCTCGCTTTTTAAGGTGCTACTGATTTAATAAACCATAGCAGGCATTCGGACAAAGGTCAAGAATACAAAAACCCTGTACCACGCAGGGTACAGGGCTAGGGAAACAGGCGTCACTATTAATCCCAACAATTTAGAACTAAAAGTGATGAACGCCTGTTTCTAGCGCGAGCATCAGCTTTCACATCATCTGAGTGAACATCATTTCCCTCCCGCTTTGACAAATGCGACCATACCATCTCGACACTCCGAGCAAAAACCACAATTCATAGCCCGCTTGAGTGCCTGGCCGGTAAGACCCGTCAGAGATAGAGTATTCGCCCGCATGACACAGTCATTCCCGCAATGCTTCCAGTGGTAGGTTTTATCCCCGACAACATTCGTCGTTCGAGCCTGGGAGATCAAGCTAAGACTATGACCCACTTCGTGCAAAGTGGCCTGACGCAAAATCGCCTCATGCCGAATGCGATCATTTTCATCATGAGTTCTAACGGTAATGATCACGCACAAATCCATGGGGCAAATCCCGCCGATGACCCTGTCGCGGTCAGCCTCACTGTAGCGCAAATCTCTATCAATGATGATGACCGGAAAAGGCTGTTCACCCAAAGGGATTTTTGAGGCCTTCATATCGACTTCGACCAACTGGTACATCCGAGTGGCGTCAATTTCGCCGGTCGAAGAACCTTTGAGCACTGAGAGTTTAACCCATTGGCTGACAATACTCTCAGCGCCATAATCAAGTTTTATACTACTAGTGGAGTTGTTGGGAGCAAATGGCGCCACGATGTCTAAGGCCTCCCGAATACTCCTGGTTACAATGTGAATATCCGCGGATTTAATGCTACTTTCCCACAAAACTGCCATTGGCCTAATCACGTCCTACCTCGCTTGTTAAGGTGCTACTGATCTTATTAACCATAACACGCTCATAATATGGGGTCAACAAAAAAACCCTGCACCACGTGGGGTGCAGGGTTAAAATATATATATTTTTTAGCGTTTCGACCACTGTGGTGCGCGGCGGGCTTTCTTTAAGCCGAACTTCTTGCGTTCCTTGACGCGAGCGTCGCGAGTAAGTAAGCCGAGAGTTTTTAAAGTTTTTCGGAAGTCTTCATTCCAGACCACGAGCGCGCGGGCAATGCCATGTTGAACAGCCACCGACTGGCCGGTCTTGCCACCACCGACAACTTTGATGGAGAAGTCGAGATCTTTATCTTTGCCAAGAGCTTTGAGCGGAGTAAGTATCGTCGTCTGCATCGTAGCGCCGGTAAAATATTGTTCAAACGGTTTACCATTTACAACAATCTTTCCGGTACCCTTATCAACCCGTACTCGAGCGACCGCTTCCTTTCGACGACCGACAGCCCGATTTAGTTTTTCATTAGCGTTAAGTTTGGTCATACAAAATTATTTAAAATGGAGCCGATTAATGCGGCCGGCGCGCAATTTATTTTTCGGCAACATTTTCATCACCGCGAGACGAATGATCTCTTTGGTATCTTCCATCATCTTCCTGGCCGGAACTTCCTTCAAGCCGCCCGGGTGCATGCTATGATGGCGATAAACTTTTTGTTCAAGTTTCTTGCCGGTAAAAACAATTTTATCGACATTGAGTACAACAACCTTATCACCTTTGTCCAGGTGCGTCACATAGGTAGGCTTGTGCTTACCCATGAGAAATACGGCAATCTGTGTAGCAAGCCTTCCTGGAGTTTGCCCGGCCGCGTCAATTTCTTGTTTGTGGTGTGACATATATTTAAACTAACTCGATTAACACTTCTTCAGCTCCATCTCCAACCCGGTTCTTCAGCATTACAATCCTAGTATAGCCACCTTTGCGCTCCAGGTAGCGCGGACCAAGCTTCTCAAGTAATTTATTCACTGCATTCTTGGTGTGGAGCTGTCTCAGAAGCTCGCGGCGGGCGTGAAGAGTGTTGGCCTTCGAGGTGGTGATCATTCTCTCCACCAAGGAACGGACCGCTTTGGCCTTGGCTTTGGTAGTGCGCATTTTCTCATGCAAAATCAAACTCTCAGCCAATCCCGCGAGTAGCGCTCGACGCGGACCAGTCTTCCGATCAAGGGTTGTTTTTCTCTTTTGGTGTCGCATATTCGAAATGAGTGAGCAAATTGGATAAATTTATTTAGACATTTTCGAGCGAATAAGAATATATGTGGCGAAGCCCATATATTTTATAAATTATTCATCTCCCTTTTTCTTCTTGGTCTTCTTTTTTCCGCCAGAAGCGGAGCCGCCTTTGGCGGGGGCTTGCTCCTCCACCTTTGATTCTGATTTATCGGCCTTCAAATCTTCCAAACTCTCCGGCATAGCTTCCACCTCCAAATTACCGACATTTTTTGAGCCGTTTACCACAATCGCGAAGTGATCCATTAGAATCTGAGTGGCCTGTTCGAGAGCTTCACGAGGAGAAATAGTACCGTTCGTTTCGATCAACATGTTTAATTTCTCGTAGTTCGTAATATCTCCGACGCGGGTATATTCCACATGATAACCGACGTCGCGAACCGGGGTATAAACAGAATCAGTCAGAATCGTGCCGAGGTCCTGATGCTGGCGATCCTTCTCCTCAACCGGTCGATAACCGCGTCCACGCCCGACGGCAATCTCCATGTCCAGAGTGCGGCCTTTGGTAAGATTGCAAATTACCAGATCCTTATTGATAATCTCAACATTGCTATTCGGCTCGATGTCGCCGGCAGTGACCGGACCCGGACCCTTCTTCGAAATATTCAAAATTACTAGCTCATCGGTAAAAATTCTTACCGCAAGCTGTTTCAGGTTTAACATAATTTCAACCACATCTTCCTTGACTCCTTCGATCGTACTGAATTCATGCTGTACGCCTTTGACCTTGAAATATTCGACAGCCGAACCAGGTAACGAGGAAAGCAAAACTCGGCGCAGCGCATTCCCGAGGGTGGTGCCATAACCATGATAACATGGGGTGATCACGACCGTCGCGGTGTGCGGAAGAGCACTGGCTTCGAATTCCACTTTGGAGGGTAATAGAAAATTCTCCATATGATGAAAATGCGTTAAAATTAACGGGAGTAGAATCCGATGATTGACTTGGCGTCAAAGTTAGGATTCTCTACCGTTGGATTATTTAAAACTTTTGCCGATAACTTTTTGGCATCTACGCTAAGCCAGTGCGGCATTTCCTTCTTACTGATCGCCTCCGAAATATTCTCAAAAAGTTTGCTTTTCTTGCTGGTCGCGTTCAATTCGATCGCCTCCCCTACTTTCACGCGATAGGATGGAATATCAACCTGCTTGCCGTTCACAAGCACATGACCGTGATTCACAAGCTGTCGGGCGGCGGCGCGAGATGGAGTAATACCCGTGCGATAGATAACGTTGTCGAGGCGCGACTCAAGATAGCTGAGCAGGAATTTGCTGGTATCGCCGGATTTTTTCGAAGCCTCCGCGACATAGTTTGAAAATTGGCGTTCCAAAATACCGTAAATTCTCTTTACTTTCTGCTTCTCGCGGAGCTGTTTGCCGTAACCGGAAAGTTTAGGACGCTTCTGGTTTGGACCGTGCTGACCAGGCGGATAGCTTCGTTTCAAAACTGGGCATTTCACTGAGTCACAAAGCTTCTCGCCATACTTGCGGCATAATTTGTGTTTTGGTCTGATATCTCGAGCCATAGTATTAGGATTCCATTAAATATTTAGACGCGGCGACGTTTCGGCGGGCGGCAACCATTGTGCGGAATTGGGGTCATATCTGTGATCTGCAGAACGCTGAGACCGTTTGAGTGTAGAGCGCGGATGGCGCTTTCGCGGCCGCCGCCGATGCCCTTGATAAATACATTCACTTCTTTCACACCGTAATCAACAATCTTCTCCATCAAATCCTTCACTACCACGCTCGCGGCATATGGAGTTGCCTTCTTTGGGCCCTTGAAGCCGGTGCTTCCGGACGAAGACCAGCCAAGTACCGCGCCGTTTGGATCGGCCATGGTAAGGATGGTGTTGTTGTAGGTTGCTTGAATATAGGCATTGGCGCGAGGGACCTGACGCACGCTTTTCTTCTTTTTTGGCTTCACATCAGCTACCGGCTTGGTAGCAGAAGTGGCGGCAGCTACGGGCTTGCCATCCATAACTTTGGCGGCAGAGGGAGCAGTTGTTTTGATTTGTTGTTCAGTCATAAAATATAGTCTTTAGTTTAGGTCTTGAGCCCTTCCTTCTTCTTGCCGCTGACCGCCGTCTTTCGAACGTTACCACGAACGGTGCGTGAATTAGTTTTGGTCCTCTGTCCGCGTACCGGCAGATGCTTCATGTGGCGGACGCCGCGAAAACATTTGATATCTTTCATGGCTTTGATGTTGGACTGGACTTCACGACGAAGGTCGCCCTCAATCTTATAAGTCTTCTCAACGATGGCGCGAATTGCATCTTCTTGTTCGTTGGTCAAATCTTTCGTCCGGATATTACCGTCAATCTTGGCAGACTGCAGTACTTTCTTCGCCAGGGTCGGCCCGATACCATAAACATATCGAAGCGAAAATTCGATCTTTTTTTCCTTTGGAATGTTGACGCCGGATATACGCATAGTGATAGTTTAAAAAGTCTAAAGTCTAAAGTCGAAAGTCATGATATTACCCCTGACGCTGTTTGTGCTTTTTGCTTTCGCAAATAACGCGCAGGATTCCTTTGCGTCGTACAATTTTGCATTTTTGACAAATTTTCTTTACTGATGCTCTTACTTTCATAAATATATTGATTACACAGATAAGTCATAGGACTTCGCAGATTACACAGATATATCTGCGACATCTGAGGCGCAAACGCATCTGCGCTATCTGTCAATAAAAAAGATATCAACCACTGCCGCGATATCGTCGCTCAATCTTTCATCGAGCTCCACCGCAC
>JBBTSL010000112.1:8988-23446 GCA_038064745.1 Patescibacteria group bacterium
ATATCAACCACTGCCGCGATATCGTCGCTCAATCTTTCATCGAGCTCCACCGCACTGGCTGATACTTTTTTATATTTGATTTTTTAATATCGCAAGGTAACTCTACCTTTGGTCAGATCGTATGGAGTCATCTCTACCTTCACTCTGTCCCCAATCGACAGCCGAATTTTGTTCAAACGCATCTTGCCTGCCAAATGAGCGATTATGCTCTGTCCGCTTTCCAGGGTTACCCGGAAGGTGGCGGCCGGCAACAGGTCTTCGACCGTGCCGTCAAGTTCGATGATGTCGTTCTTAGCCATTTAAGTATTTAACTTAACTGGGCACATTATAGCCCAATGAATTAATTATGTCAAGAGCCTGATTGGACATTGGGTATTGGAGCTTGGGATTTCTCAATCCGGTACACCCAGTACTTATATAATAGGAAATTCCAGGCAACCGATAGAGCAATATTCAGCGTCCGCGCATAGAGATAGTATACACCAAGTTTGTCATGAAATACATAGATCCAGGCTACCGAGAAAAGATAGTTAAATATTGCCAAAAATACAAATCTACTCATTTGCTGGTGAGTCACTCCGCCCGCCCGGAATGACCAGTGTTTGTTCAGAAGAAAAACTCCAAGCACAATCACGGGCTGGTTGATAACGATAGCGATCGTCGGCGACAAACCTAGATATTCCTTCAAAAAAAACAAACTACCAACGTCAGTAATAAAAGCGCTAATGCCAATAATAAAATACTTAGCGAATTCTTTGCGCATTGACCAAAGCCGGATAATTATATTTTTAATCATAATTATTCAAGGATAGCTTTGATACGTCGGACGCCGGCGCCAACCGCTTCTTCCTTGGTTATTTTAAATTTACCGAGCGTACCGGTATGCTCCACATGTGGCCCGCCGCAAACCTCCCGGCTGAATGTGGAAGAGGTTGGGTCAGCCTCGGCCGGGCGCTTAGCGTCCCCGACCGTATACACCTTTACCTTGTCCTGATATTTATCTTCGAAAAGTCCGATCGCGCCCCTGGCCTTCGCGTCCGCGAAACTCATTTCCTCAAACGAAACCGGATAATCATTTTTAATCGCGGCGTTTACCAAGTCCTGCACCTTCGCAATTTCTTCTGAAGTAATTTTCTGCGGATGACTAAAATCAAACCGCATTCGTTCAGAAGTGATATTACTCCCCTTCTGGGTAGCGTGAGCGCCCAAAACTTTTTGCAAGGCGGCATGCAATAAGTGAGTAGCAGTATGATATTTCGTCGACATCTCACCGTGATCAGCCAGTCCGCCGGCAAATTTCTGCTCAGCGCCGGCGCGCGATTTCTCCTGATGTTTTCGGAACTCTTCCTCAAATCCAGCCGAATCAACCTGAAGTGAATTCTCTAGCGCCAACTCCTGCGTCATCTCAAGCGGAAAACCATAAGTATCATAGAGTTTGAAAGCATGCTTGCCGGAAATTTCTTTGATAGCCATACCGGTTTTCTCAAATGCCATACGAAAACCAGCGACCAACTTCTCAAATTCCTTAAGTCCCTGCTCGATGGTATTTCGAAATTTACTTTCTTCACCTTCGATCTCAGTCAAAACAAACTCCTCGTTCTTTTTTAATTCCGGATAAACCTCTGTAAATATTAAAATTACCTTCTTGGCCACCTCACCGGCAAAATTATCTTTGATTCCTATTTGGCGACCATAACGAACCGCGCGACGAATCAACCGGCGAACCAGATAGCCCTGATCGGTGTTCGATGGGCCAATACCACGATCATCACCCATTATCATTGTCGCAGTGCGAATATGATCCGCGATAATACGCATCGAACGGGTTACGTTTGCGCCCTCGATATATTCATGTCCAGAGAGATCTTGAATTGTCTGAATCAATGGCCAAAAAGTATCAATCTGAAAAACATCGGCGAAACCGTTCAGCACCATGAGCGTTCGCTCAAGCCCCATCCCCGTATCCACATTCTTCTGTGATAACGGTTGATAGCTATACGATTCCAGATTCTTCACCTTATTGTATTGCATGAACACATCGTTCCAGATCTCGAGCCAGTTATCTTCGTCATTTCCTGGATTACTGCCTTTTGGCGGAAGTTTGCTTTCACCCGCCCAATAAAACATCTCCGTATCAGGCCCGCACGGACCAACCTGGCCGGCCGGGCCCCACCAATTATTTTTGCGCGGCAAATAGGCGATACGTTCCTCCGGCATACCAAGCGATTTCCAGATTCCCACCGCCTCCTCATCGCGTGGGATTCCAGTCTCAGTTTCGCCCGCAAAAACCGAAACCGCTAATTTGTTTTTATCTAAATTCAAATATTCAGGCGAAGTCAGAAATTCCCAGCTCCATTTGATAGCATCTTCTTTAAAATAATCCCCAAGCGACCAATTCCCCATCATTTCGAAAAATGTATCATGTCTATTGTCGCCCACCTCGTCGATATCCTGAGTGCGTATGCATTTCTGCACGCTGGCGAGACGTTTACCACCCGGATGCTTCTCGCCGAGGAGATATGGCACGAGCGGATGCATACCAGCGGTCGTGAAGAGAACTGTCGGATCATTCTCTGGGATAACCGAAGCCGAGGGTATCACGGTGTGGCCTTTTGACCTGAAAAAGTCAAGATATTTTTGACGTAGTTCTGCTGAAGTTAGCATAAAATTATTTTCTAGCTAAGCGAGCGAAATAAATTTATTTATTTCCGAGCGTGCGACGAAAATATGTGGCGAAGCCCCTATTTTATAGCTCCCCCGCCCAAACATTCCCCCTTTTTGTAAAATACGGCGAATTGACCTGGGGTGACGGCGCGTTGCGGCTTTTCAAACGACACAATGACTTTCGACTTTAGACTTTTGACTTTACAGACCTGCATTGGTTGGCGGTGACGGAGACGCACTTCACATTTTAGTGGAAATTTTGGTTCCTGTCCAGAAATCCAATTGACATTTTCTATTGCTGACTCTTTTTTGTAGAGCAACGGATCATCTTCAAAACCAACAATCAACTCGTTGGTTTTTTGATTTTTGGCAACTATGAAATACGGACGAGTGTCGACGTGAGACCTCTCTTCTCGTTCTCTCCTCTGCGGAGGCGAGAAAGAATCGACCCTCGCCTCCGCAGAGGAGAGGGCAGGGAGAGGTCTGGCCACACCAATTCGCTCACCAATTGTATAAAAAGCCAAACCCTCGTGAGTGCCGATAATTTCACCGTCAAATAAAATATTCCCCGGCCTCGGAGCGATCCGCTTCTGTAGGAACTCCTTCATCGGCACCTCACCGATAAAACAAATACCCATGCTTTCCTCCTTGTCCGCGGTCTGCAAATCGAATTTTTTTGCCAGCTTCCGAACTTCGGGTTTGGTATATCCGCCAATCGGGAACAATGTGTGGGAAAGCTGTTTCTGATTCAGCTGATGCAGAAAATAGGTTTGGTCTTTATTCCCATCTTTTGACTGTTTTAGTTTAATTTTTGATATTTGTAATTTATTTGGAACTTGGGATTTGGTCATTGGGATTTCCCGCCCAAGGCGGGCATAGTGTCCGGTCGCCAAATAATCAAACCCCATTTCCCTCGCCTTATCCATCCAGCTCCCAAATTTTATGAACGAATTGCACATCACGTCCGGATTCGGCGTTCTCCCCTTCTCGTATTCCGCGTACATATATGAGAGTACCTTTTCCGAATATTCCTTTTTGAAATCGAGTTTAAGAATTGGAATGCCTAGCTTAGCGGCCACCCTGACCGCATCACGATAATCATGCAAATAGCAACTCGCTCCGTTCGGATTTTTTTCGTCATAATTTATCATGAAGGCGGCCGTAACATCATACTTTCCAGACGCAACCAAAAGCGCGGCGGCGACTGAGGAATCAACCCCGCCGGAGAGGGCGATGAGTACTTTTTTTTTTTATTTTTCTTCACATTAAAACATTTTCTTAAAGACATGCCCCGACTATAATCAGTCGAGGCATTGATGCGGAGAAGCTTTATCTCTTGGAGGCTATGTGCCTCTTAAGTCCAGCAATAGCGTTCAGACATGCCTCTGTCCGAGTCGACCCGGTGCCTGGCACAGTACCTGCGGAAACGCATTCACCAAGACCTAAAGTGTTGAGAGTTTTGAAGACATTTCTCAACCCAAGCAACTTCCCAACCTTCCTCAGCTGCTTAATACTACCAGCAGCTGCCAGAAATCCAACTTGAGCCTGAAACTCCTTCAGGAAAATCCCCTCCTTCCAGGCTTGTTTGTAAATTTTCCTTAACTCAACCATCTCGATCGCTTCGTCATTTTTCTTCTTTTTCATTGTTGCCTCCGTAATCTATATACCATTTTTTTGAGTCTATGTCAAAATATAGCCGTTCACCAAACTCCCGCCCCTTTTAGGGGAGGGACAGTGGGCGGGGTATCCAACGAACTCTGTACACCCGTCAAATACCCCCATCCTCGCCTTCCCCCTAATAGGAGGAAGGAAACTGATGCGAAATAAAGAAGGCCGCTCGATGAAATCTGAGCGGCCGTTTCCTACCAGGGCAGGCTAGTCGTCGTCAATGCTCATGTGCTTGTTCGCGGTATCGGTAATGTTGGGGCCGCCCGCGACGTCCCTCGTTACGACTCGAGACTGACTCGCACCGCTGATGTCCTTATACGGAATCACCTCAACAACCGTGGCACTTTTCTGTGAACCAGAAAGGCGATTCGTGATTGTTACCTGCTGTCCCACTTTCACATCCTTCGACATGTGCTACTCCTTGTTTGAAGACCGGCCAATCCGATCATTCGCGTCCATTCTACCCCCCCCGGCGAGTTTGTCAATGGATGGCCATTTGGCCCCCTCCCCTTTCCAAGGGGAGGCGAGGAGGGGTTTGCCGTCCTCTAAGACTCGAACTTTCGAATCGCCACGTTCGAACCGTCACGCGTGCCCACAGGAAGGCAAACCCCCTCTAACTCCCCCTTGGTGAGGGGGAGGAGACAAAAAAATCCCCCACCATTTCTGATGAGGGATTCTGAAAGATTTTATTCTTTAACCGTTTCTGCGAGCCTGCAAGCAGGATCGGCAGTAAACTGGTTTGTCGCCAGACGGTTGGAAAGGCAACTGAGTGATGCCTGTCCCACAGCTAGCACACGAAAGGTTTACGTCGTACATCTGACGAGGACCTGACGCGCTGCGCATACTGCCACCGGTGCTTGGTCCGCGTGATTGGCGGAAAGCGCGATTGCAGTCGCTGCAGTACACTGGTCTGTCGCCTGAAGGTTGGAAAGGCAACTGTGAGATGTGTGACCCGCATTTGGCGCAAGTCAGATTCACATCATACATTTGTCTGTCGGTTCCGAAAGCCATAGTTTTGTGTTCTGTTTGTTCCCAAAATGTTTTTTGAGACTACTGATTAAATCGACCCCTCGTTTTTCCGAGGTCCGCCCCGCCTATTACGGCGTCAAACGTATTTTGGGAACGTTTTTACTGTTACCCATATGAGAAAAAGTATACCAGAAAAACTAACTCTTGTCAACCCCTACAACCTGCCCGGGCGCGATTGTCTTCGGCGGCTGGGGTGGCAAAGGCGTCGGAGGCTGAGGTGCCGGCGTGGGAGAAGGAGGTGGAGAGGGCTTCACCGGCGGAGAAAATTCCCGCCTGGTCATAGGAGCTGTCCGGGGTGGTTGCGGCTGACCCTCAACACCCTGAAATTTTGGCTTTGGTTTATCAGGTAATTTGGCTTCGAAGCGAGGCTTGCCAGAAAAGGGTTTATTATTTTGAAGAGGCTTCGATTGTGGCGGCTTAGTGGCAGAAACTATTGGCCGACTGATCGGTGGCTGAGTAGAAGTACGGACCGGCTGCGCTAGAGGCCGGAGGGGTGGGGCTGCTGCAACTTTCGGAGCGGCCAGACCGCCATCCTCATCTTCGAAATCCTCCTCACCGAGTGGCCCCATCCCGCTCCAGCGCATAATTTTCTCCTCAATTTTTTCACGCGGGACAGCGTAGCGTTCACGCGAAACTCTGACGACCTTCTCCATACTGTCCGTAGTAATATTGATCGGGGCAAGCGTAGTCGCGCTGAACGGCTTCGATGCCACGCCATCGATCATCAGCTTCAGATAAACCTGAAACTTCGGCAAGTTTACCAAATCCTCCTCGATGAAAGTCGGGATAAATTCCTTGGCAAGTATCTCAGCGTCGCTCGATCCGACCCGGAAGGTGACGGTCGTACCAACGTTGCCAATGACGGCGGCGAGCACCTTCTCGTCGAGTTGTTCCATATATTGGTGCGCCATGATGAGATCGAGTCGATACTTGCGCGCCTCGGATAGAATCCCGGCGAAGCTCTCGGTCGCGAAATTTTGAAATTCATCGACGTAAAGAAAAAAATCCTTGCGATCCTTCTCGGGAATATCTACTCGCTCCATCGCGGCGAGCTGAAGGCGCGTGATCAACATACCGCCAAGCAGTCGCGAATTATCCTCGCCGATGCGTCCCTTCGACAGATTCATCACAAAAATTTTCTTCTCATCCATTATCTCGCGAATATTAATCTTTGATTTTACTTGCGCGACAATATTGCGGATGATCGAAGCCGACAAAAATTGACCAATCTTATTCTGAATCGGAGCGACCGCCTCCTGCTTATATCGATCGGGGAAATTTTTAAATTCCGTTTGCCAGAAAGCTTTCACTACCGGATCCTTGGAATTGGCGACCACTTTATTCCGGTAATCTTCATCCGCCAGCATGCGATTGATACCAAGCAGAGTCGTGCCGGGGAAATCTATCAGAGCGAGGATAGTATTATTCAAAATATATTCCATACGGGCGCTCCAGACGTCCGGCCAAATTTTCTTGAACACGCCCATCAGGCCGGAGGTGACGAGGTGCTTCTGCTCGGGGCGAACCGTCTCCAAAATATTAAAACCGATTGGATAATCCAAATCGCCGGGATTAAAATATACCACATCATTGATGCGATGCGCCGGAATATAATTGACGATCTTCTCCGCGAAATCTCCGTGCGGATCCACGAGGCCCACGCCATGCCCGGCGTAGATGTCGTTCAGCACCATATTCTCGAGCAGGGTCGTCTTGCCCATACCGGTCTTGCCTACCACGTACATATGGCGGCGACGGTCGTCGATCTTGATCCCGAATTTCTGATTTTTATTACGAAAATTCGTCGCGCCAAAAAAATTAATTTCGGGCGGATCTTTGGATTCCGGTACGGCTAATTTTGGAATAAATTCTTCTTCCATAGGAATCTATTATTCAATTGTAATTATACCCGAAAAAAAAGCCCTTCGCAAGGCAAACAGAATTAAGGTGTTTAAATAACTGACAACCACTCTGCAATCTAGAATTACTGGAACAATTTGGCAATTTTCTCGACGTCGCCCGGATTGGCCGACCGGATGATCGAATGCATCGAGCCACCACCGTCGTTCTCATATCGCGGGATAATGTGCCAATGAACATGCCCCACCGCCTGCCCGGCCGCTGGACGATTGTTGATACCGATATTTAATCCGGCTGGTTTAAGTTTCTTATCCACCAATTCCGCCGTCAACTTCACACCATTCATCAGTGTAAGCCAGACTTTATGTTTCATATCTTTCATTTCTACAGCATGTTGCTTCGGAATCACCACAGTGTGCCCCTTCGAGCAGGGATGGATATCGAGAAATGCGAGAACAAATTCATCCTCAAATACTTTATGACAAGAAATTTCACCAGAAGATATTTTACAGAACAAACAATCATTCATAATTAAATTTTAATTATGCCAACTCCACAGCTTCACCTCACCAAAGGATGTAGAAGTTGCCGCCGGTGAAGAACTGATAAAAGACGAAATCCCGGCTCCGGGTGACACCAGAATCCAGCAACGGCTGGCTCCGGTATTATTGATCCCGTTCCTTACGTCCAATATGCTGGCATCCCGATGCCCCGCAAAAATTTGTGAGAGCTCAGGTTGTTCAAAATTATGGCTAATCGGGAAACCTCCGCCGATGATCGCGCTATTTGATATCGTCTCAAGCGCGAGGAGCGGATACACATCGGCGATGACGCAATGATGCTCCTCACCCTTCTCCATTTCCCAGACATATTTCATCGCGGCAAATTCATCGTTGCTGTTGGTGTTGGTGTCAGGTCCAAGCGAATACGAGGCCGCGACTGTAATACTCAAAATTAAAAAACCAACTGCTACCAACGGTTTCGTTCGCCTTGAGAATGGTATCTGGCTGAGGCCGAGCGTAAACAAAGTTATAAACAAAAACGCCAATACCACATCCAGTCGCCTGGTCAGAAGATGCTCGCCCGGGAGCCAATAACGCGTCACAATGTAACTCAGATAAATCCCGCAGGTAATAATCAGAAACCAACCCAGATGCGACCGAGATGGATTTTCATTTAAATTCCCGGAGAGGCGAGGCAAACTTCCCAATCCCCCAAGATGCGCCGCTCTGAGCCCTACAATAACAAAACCCCAAAAACCCACCATGAACGCTACCAACCACCAGCGTAAAAATGTAAAATAATTCGCAACAAAAGAATACCCCGGCGTCTGATTGAATATAACATTTCCAACGGAAATATCGTGAGGCCGAGGACCGGCGGCGAGATAGTAGGCGGTAAAATTACCAAGGAACTGCTTCAGTCCGCCCAGCAAGGAGCCGGTCGGCCAGAGGCCACTCGAGCCGAACTGCCACTCAAATAGCGGCAGTACCATCGCCACCAGCAAGGTAATCAATAAAATCATCGGCCAAGAAAAATCTTCCTTCCAATTGATCAGTTCAAAAATTAAAAATGACAACCAAAACAAAAGAACGAACAGCGAATAACTGAATAATGACAGAATACCGGCGGCGACGAGGATCCAGACCTGAGAAGACTCGGGATTCTCCGCGCGTTTGAAAATAAGAAGTACCAGCGCCAGCCACGATATAAATCCAAGATTCACCGGCAAAGTAAACGCTCCGCTCACCTGCCACGCGAACGGCAGGAAGCTTAGCCAGACAAATACCAACGACAGACGCCGACTCCAGCCGAGGCTCCGACCGATCTCAAATAGGAGCAGCGGAATAAATAACGACCAAAGGATCGGCATCAGCCACTTGTTCAACGTCATGAGATTAAGCCCCGAAATTTTCGCTATCAGAATACTGGTCCCCCAAAGCTGGCTATAGGCGACTCTCCCGGCGTTAGATAATAAACTTGAAACCGAGGACCGATCACTGATGGTCGGCTCCGCGAAGTTTGATCCGGCCAGCAAATTGTTCTCGGTCGCAAGATGACGCCAGCCATCGGCGCCATAAAACAAATCATGCGTCAGTGGTAAATAACTGTGTAGTAAAAGAGAATGGACAATGAGAAGTCCGAGTAGCCAATTCGTCTTCATCCTGGTTACGATGGACATCGCGAGGACGAAGGTCGCCAAGGCGAAAACATAAATAAAATATTTATTTATAGTCTGCCAGGGCGATAGGATCGCGCCGCCAGTCCGAGAAATTGCCAGCAGGTAAAACCCAACTCCGGCTAAAATGAGATAGCTCAGAATGATGAACCAATGTTTCGACTGCGGCAACTCCATAAGCTCAACCTTCTTGGTCTCTACGAACTCATCAGGGAAGGCGTTGCGGCGCGCGATAAAAAATAACAAGGCTGAAATAGCCAGCGTCGCGGCGAGGATACATGCTATCGCGAAATATGAAATCTGCCAGAATAGGACGGCGGCGCCGGAGAGCCAGCTGACTATGAGAAACGCAAACAAACTGCCCAGGGCAATGGTTCGAAAGCTCTTTTTAAAATGAAAAAAAATCACCAACGCCTCCCTAAGCAGGAAGCCGGTAGCTACGAGAACTCCCAGAAACAATAACCCTAATATTCCTCCAAGCATATGACGGTAATTTCAGCAGGTATTATACAACATTCTGAACAGTGTGGCAAAAACCAACTCACCCTGCCAATTTGGCCAACCCAATATCCTCTCCGATAATCACTTTTTCTTCCTTAGCTTCAGTCAAGTTATATTCTTTTTGAACCCCGCCGATATATCCTTCCCTCTCGAAGGTTACGAAATAATCGCTTGGTCCGACCAGGAACGCATACCGCCCCTTTCTGTCGGTCACATGAAAATCGATTAATTTATTATATTTTTTTGTAAACAGCCTGACGACTGTCTTATATAAAGGATTGTCACTGCCAACTTCGAAGACGGTTCCCCAGCCCTTTAGTCGCTTCGGAGTTATGAATTTCAAAAATAAGACGTACAATGAAATATGAATAGCGAGAAAGACCCAGATATACCAAACATTGGCAATCATTAAATACACAAACATCAGGAACGCGCCGCTCATGGAGAAAATATTTTGCGCGATGCGGAGATCCTTTTCAAAAATAAATCTAGCTGGAGTTTTCGCCTGCTCGACTGGATCAATCGGTATGTTCATGGCGACATTAACATCTTCCTTGCCTAGAGTTATTTTCTGCCCATGATAGATGTCCGTCATCCTCCCATCTACATTATCCTCCGCCAGGAATTTGGATGGGAAAACAAAATTATTTTTTGCAACCTCGATCCGATACGCCCCCTGCTCCACCACAAAAAATCCATAATTCCCCTCGGGATCGGTTACTCTGGTCTGGACTACCTTGTCTGTCTCCACATCTATCAACCGGACGGTCACCAGCGCGAGCGGCAATTTATTCAAACTATTATATACCCTCCCCCAACCTTTTCTTTTTCTGATACCGAGAAATAGCAATGGCTGAAGGAATAAATACCTGGACAACGGGAGTGCTACACTCGCCAAGGATGGCGCAAGCACGACAGCTGAGGCGCCGATCGTTGCTGGGGCCACTACCTGTTTTGTTATTTTTTCTACCTGAGGATTGTCCGATAACTCTACTACTTTCTTGCCAATCGCCACCGCGTCTTCTGCAATGTATGAAGCCCCGGCAATCACATTTTCCACAAATATTTTTGCATCATAAGCTATATTCCCTATAAATACCGTCGCCGTAGTAGAGCTCGCATATACAAACACCGGTCCAACTTTAGGCGTATCGGTCGGAACGTTTTCCAAATTTGACGCAAGTAAATTAGTTTCGGGCAACTTGGCAACAGGCGGGATTTCCTCTCTAGTTTTACTGATCAATGTCGTAGTGCTAATTTTCGTCGGCAATTTGGCCACCGGGCGCGTCGAAGAAGCCGTCGCAGACGTATTGGCCGTGCTCGTGGCCACGACGGTGGTCGTGCTGGCGACGGTAATTGTGCTAGTGGTTACGTCTGAAGAGGTACTCGTTGCTACCGGTGTACTGGTCGTCACTTCGGTCGACGTGCTCATTTGGACGATTGTACTTGTCGTCGATGTTGCTCCGGATGCGACAGGCTCCGACGACGAATATAATACTGGAGCATTTCCGCCCGCCGGGACGGGCGTCGCGGCATTGGGATCAATATATGAGAGTGTCACATCGGACAAAACGGGCGAGGATATTCCGCGCGCAGAGGTGAGTGTCGCATTGTATTGAAAGAAACGATCGCTTGATCCGTCCGTCAAGGATGCAGGTAGGGCTTCGGTGCCGGAGGGCGCGGTGAAATATGATCCGGCCGTACCGTCCGGCCCGACAAAGGTCGCAGAGGAAAGTCCGCCCGCTGTCGAAGCGGTACGTAATTGAAATTGAACATCGCCGTCAGTGTTTAGATTTTCTGTCCAGGCGACAGGTGATATAACGTTCGCCGCGTCGGTGGAATCGAAGGCTGAGGAAGTTACCGTACCACTTGGGCGATAGGCGGTATAGCCGAGAGACACCGCCGAGACCTTCGGGGTGTTGGAGGTATTGGAAGTTTGTAATTGTATCTGATATTTCAAATATCTGGAGCCGTCGTTGCCAACGTCTATCGCCGTGCCCGCCTGATTGGTGAAATATGTGCCGGCGGTGCCATCCGGTCCGACATAATTCCATGTGGCATTGTCATTATTGGTGGCGATTTGAATCCGAACCGGTGAAGCGCCGACCCCGACGGTACTTGATGTGAATGATAAATTATTGTATTCCTTGGCCCCGACGTCAATCATTGCTGAAGTAAAGGTGCCAGTGGCTTGATAGACATTATTATCAATAATATATCTTAAAAAACCCGTACCATTTCCAGTTATTAGATATATGATACTCTCCGAATCGCTGCGAATCATTTGAGAGCCATAATCATTACCATTAATGCCGGCCGGAACTGGATCAAGAGTGGTCCAAGAATTTGTTGAAATAGAGTAACTTAGAAAACTGTCCTCGGTTGTGAACGGATTTGCTCCGTCGCTTGACCAATATCCCGCGCTAAGATAAATATTATCCTCCGAAGAATTGCGAGTCATCTGGGAGCCGGCTCCCACCCCGACCGGCACCTGCGTTAATTCGGTCCAGGCGCCGCCCGAAATAGAATAACGATAGAATTTGGAAAATCCAACATCAGCATTTGCCGTTACCAAATAAATAAAGTCACTGGATCCGTCACGAAGCATCTGAGGGCCATCGCCAACACTACTGGGTACCACTGGCAATCCTGTCCAGCTATTACCGGAGATTGAATAACTACTAAACCCATCGGAATAATTTGCCGATGCCAGATAAATAGTGTCGTCGGAGCCATTGCGAATCATCTGCGCGCCGTAGCCGACTGCGCGAGGTACAACATCCAGGTTGGCCCAGGTATTGCTGACGATGGAGTAGCTGTAAAAATCGGTAGAATTGTTTCCTCTCGCCAAATATATAGTGCTACTGGCTCCATTGCGAATCATCTGCGCGCCGTGTCCCACAATGCCGGGAACATCCGTTAAATTTGTCCAGGTATTGCTGGCGATGGAATAACTGTAAAAACCGGTAGAATTATTTGCCCTCGCCACATAGATGGTATCATCAGAACCATTACGAATCATTTGAGCTTCCCATCCTGCGGGATCTGGCAAATTAGCCAAATTAGTCCAGGTATTACTGGATATTGAATACCTATGGAAACCAGTGCCGCTATTTCCTTGCAGAACATAAATATCATCATCAGTCGCGTTGCGCATCATTCTGGTTCCGTAACCAGTCGAGCTAGGCACCGCCGGCAAACTATCGTCCCACTGCGACTGTATCGCGACCGCCAATTGCACATTGCCGCCCGATACTCTAGTATTAGAATTTGTGCCGGTACTAAATCCCCCGCCCGTATCATCGCCGTTTGTAGCAAAGGTTGCGCCGTCAGTAGCGGTGTACGTGGTCGTCGCCAATGTAATTTGTCCGGTGGAGGATGCGTTTAAATTTGATATTGAATTATATTGCGTCCAGCCGGCACGATTGCCAGTGTGGGTAGGGACAGCTCCCCCATCCGTGCCTCCCGACCAATCGGTCTGTGCCCAGGTATAGGTCACGGCCGCCTTCGAAGTCTGAGCGTGCCGCAGGTAATAAAGCCCGCCCTGAATAACCAAAAACGAAAAAATCAGCCAGCTCGCGATACCCATCCGCAGGGGATGAAATTCCTTCTGAGTAAGAATCAATTTTAAATTTGACCAAATGTTCGGGCTGCCTTTGAAAAAAGAAGGCGTGAGAATCTTGATAAACCAAACTGGGAATAAAAAAATATTCTTCAAATATTGTCGCATTATTTGCCCGCGCAGATAACCCAGCTGTCTTTTGTGTTCTTCAAGATCGCAACCATTTTCATCACATTCCTTCTGCAGACCCTCCCTGGATTGGCGAAGTCCAACCAAAATCCAATACCTGTACATTTTCTGTACGATATTTTCATTCATCTTGCTTTTTCCTTCATCTTCCATATTAACAATGGCAACAAACCTAATTAATCTTTATTAGTGTACCATGTAAAATGCGGTGGAGACAACAAGCAGGCTGCCGTCCCACAAACTATAAAATTAGCTCCAAAAGATATGCACAATTCAATCACCTTTTCTCCCCAGATAAGCTTGTCTATTAATTTAGATTACGGTACGATGCTTACTACTTACTATTTACTACTTTCTAATTACTAACTCCCACCCATGTCCACCGACGAAATAGAAAAAATCCCACCGCAAAGCCTCGAAGCCGAGATGTCATTTCTCGGTTCGATTCTGATTGACAAAGATGCGATGATCAAAGTGGCCGATATGGTGCGGCCGGAAGATTTCTACAAAGACGCTCATTACAAAATTTTCGAAACGATTATCGAGCTCTATTCCAAAAATGAGCCAATCGATCTACTTACTCTCAGCACCCGCCTGGAAGAAAAAAATCAGCTGGAATCAATCGGCGGACGCACCTACCTCGCCGCTCTCACCAACACCGTCCCGACTGCTTCCAACATTGCTAATTACGCCGGCATCGTTCACCGCAAAGCCACCCGCCGCCGCTTGCTTGGCGCTTCGCAGGAGATCGTCCGTCTGTCATTCCAAGAGGAAAACAACGATCTCGAAACCATTCTCGATCAGGC